>NZ_VHLB01000052.1:0-64010 GCF_006547365.1 Myxococcus sp. AB056
CCCCCTGGCCCACCCCTGGGCGGGCCCAGCCCCTGCATCCTGCCTGGCAGGGCTGACGTCGCCTGCCCACCGGCCGACTTGGCGGATCATCCCCCTGGGGGCTGAAGCCGGAGCGCTCGCGAGGGCAGGGAGTGGTTGCGGCATGGGGTGGACTCCTGAGGCCCCTGCACGCGACTTCCGCTGGGGGGAGCGGAGGCACGGCGGGACTGACCCAGGCACTTAATGACGAGGGGCCGAGGGAGCAAGTTTCCGCATCCCTGTCCAGCCCTTCAATGCAAAGGCGCCGCCGGTTTCCCGACAGCGCCAGCGCTGACCTCAGAACGGTGGAATGCTCAAGAGAGCTTCGCGAGCTCCGACTTCACGGCCTCGGAGATGGCTCGGCCTTCCGCCTTGCCGTGAATCTTGGCGTTCAGGTTCTTCATCACCGCGCCCATGTCCTTGGGCCCCTTGGCGCTCGTCTCGGCGATGGCGGCTCGGACCTCGGCGGCCAGCTCGTCGGCGGTCAGCTGCTTGGGCAGGTAGTTCTGAAGGATGCTGATTTCAGCCTCTTCCTTCTCCGCCAGCTCCGGGCGGCCACCCGTCTTGAACTGCTCCACGGAATCACGGCGCTGCTTGATGAGGCCGGCGATGATGGTGAGGACTCCCGCGTCATCCAGTGCGGACGCGCCGGGCTCCACTTCCTTGTACTTCACCGCGCTCTTGAGCATCCGCAGCACGCTGAGCGTCAGCTCGTTCTTGGACCGCATCGCGTCCTTCAGGTCCGCGTCGATCCGCTCCTTCAGGGTGGCCATGGTCGCAGCTCCGGAGGGTAAGACGTTGTTCAGGGGGACTTCGACGGCGGGAGCCAGGGCACCTGACATCGGTGGCGCCCCGGCTCCACGCGCGAGGCACGCGCCTAGAACGACTTGCGGGCCTTCTTCACAGCGCGCTTCTTGGCGGCGAGGGCCTTCTTCTTCCGCTTCACGGAAGGCTTCTCGTAGTGCTCGCGCTTACGGATCTCGGAAAGGATTCCAGCCTTCTCGGTGGCCTTCTTGAAGCGCTTGAGGGCGCTCTCGATGGACTCTCCTTCCTTCACTCGGATACCGGGCATGCAGTCACCTCCTTCCGCCGTACGTAGATGTGGGTGTAGATCAAAAGGGGCAGCGGGTATGACCCACTGAGAGGGAAAACGCAAGGACGCTGGACGAAAAGGCTAAGTCGGATGGACTACACTGTCCGCCTCGTGAGCCCAGCCCTCCTCCTGGTGGTACTCCTGACGACCGGCCAGCAGCAGGGTGGGACCCCAACCCGAGAATGCTGGATGTCCTGTCAGCGGCACGTGACGGATCCGGCCCTGCGCGCTCGGACCTGCGGCAGCTGCCTGCCGGGCGGCCGCGTGGATTCCTGGGTGCAGGGTCTGGCGGGGCAGCGGCCCATTCCCCGGGCGCCGCTCGTCTCCGCCATGAAGGACCCGGACTGGCGGGTGAGGTGGGCGGCGGTGCGCGCGGATGCCAGGCGTCAGGGCGTCACGGATCGCCGGGCCCTGGCGGATTGGGTCATGGCGGAGCCGGTATCGTCCAACCTGACGGCGTGTCTGACGGCGGCTCGCGCCGCGGCGGAGGCCGGGGCTTCCTCCGCGAAGTTCCTGCGAGAGGCCGGACCTCGCGGCGCCAACGCCGCGGCCCGCGTGTGGGGGCGACGGGAGGCCATTCGCGAGGCGCTGGAGCTGGAGCTGTACGCGGAGGACCTGGCGGTTCGGGGCTCGGCGCTGGCCCACCTGGCCGCGTTCCTGAGCCGCAAGCCCGCCCGCGTCCTGCTGGACGCCATGGCGACGCGGCCGGAGAGCGTGGATGCGGTCAGCGCCAGCGCGCTCAAGGTGGTGGCCGGGCGCAGCCGGTTGTCGGTGGGACGGATGCTGCTGGATGAGGCGAAGCCCGCGGAAGAGGCGCGCATCAACCGGCTCTTCGCTGTGTATTCGAAGGAGCTGGAGGGCATGCAGCCGGAGCTGACCGTGGCGGATCCACTTCAGCGCCGACGCGCGGTGGAGTCGTTGCGCGTGTATGGGCCGCTGGCGATGCGGGAGCTGGAGCGGGCGCTCGGCGATTCGGACCGATGGGTGCGCCGGGATGCGGCGCGGGCGCTGGCCGAGGCGGAAGGCGTCCCGCTGCGCACGGCGGCGGAGCGGCGCATCGAGTCGAGTGACGCGATGCAGGCTCGGCCGTGGCTGGAGGCCATGGCGAGGGAGAAGGGGTGTGCGGCGTTCTTCCTGGGCACGGCCCGGGACAAGGCGCTGGCCGCATCCGTCCGAGGGGCCGCGCTGGCACAACTGGCGGACTGTAGCGAGGGGGCTCGGGACCGGGTGTCCTCGGTGGAGCCGTTCCTGACAGATGCGCAGCCGTTGCTGCGGGCAGGGGCCGTGCGGGCCTTGAGCGGTTTGACGACGCGGCAGCCAGGAGTGTCGGAGGCCACCTCGCGTGCGCTGAGGGACGGGGCTCCCGAGGTGGTGAGCGCCGCACTGGAGTTGCTGGCGCTTCAACGGCAGACGTCCCGAGGCGATGAGGCCGCGATGCTGCTGGAGTCGGAACATGTGGTGGTGCGCACCGCCGCCGCCGAGGCACTGGAGCAGATTGGCCGCGCGTCCCATGTGAAGGCGCTGGCCGGGTGTCTGCGGGAGGACACGGAGGCCGCTGTGCGGGTGGCCGCGGCAACGGCCCTGGGCCGGATTGGCGGAGCGCAGGCGGCGGCCGCGCTATCGGACGCAGCCGCGCGCGACCCGGATTCCCATGTGAAGCACGTATCGCGCGAGGCGCTGCGGCGACTGGGCTTCGGCCAATAGGCGCGGGGGCCGCGCCCGAAACTCAGAGCCCGCTGATGGCCTTCGCGTCCACGCGGTTCCGGCCCGCGCGCTTGGCCCGGTACAGGTACTTGTCCGCCGCGGCGATGAGGTCCTCGGGCTGGGAGAAGTCCGAGTCCAGCAGCGTGGCCACGCCCAGGCTGATGGTCACCTTGATGGGCGTGCCACTGAAGACGAAGTCGGCCTTGTCCACGGCGTACCGGCAGCGCTCCGCGCACGCCAGGGCCTGGTCCTCGGCGGACTCGCGCAGCATCAGCGCGAACTCCTCGCCGCCGTAGCGCGCGAGCAGGTCCTCGGTGCGCACCGTGTCGCTCACCCGCTGGGCGATGCGCGTCAGCACGTAGTCACCGGCCGGGTGGCCATACGCGTCGTTGATCTTCTTGAAGTGGTCCACGTCGAAGAGGACCAGCGACAGCGGCACCCGGTGGCGCAGGCAGTAGCTGAACTCCTTGCGCACCGTCTCCAGGAAGTACTTCTTGTTGTAGACGCGGGTGAGGCCGTCACGCGTGGCGGACTCATAGATGCTGCGCTGGTACTGCTCCTCCAGCGCGTCCTGGATGGAGAACTTGAGGACGGTGTTGGAGCCGATCTGGATCTTGTCGCCGTCGTAGAGCGGGGCGGCGTTGACCTTCAGGCCGTTGAGGTACGTCCCGTTCGTGCTCGCCAGGTCCACCAGTTGGAAACGGCCGTCTCCCAGCGCCACCACCTTGGCGTGCTTGCGGGAGATGCCGTCATCCTCGACCTGGAACTGCGCCTCGGAGCTGCGCCCCAGGACGACCTCGGAGCGGTCCAGCTTGAACATCCGCCCGATGCCCGCCGCGGACTTGGCGCTGATGACGATCAGATACGCGCTCTGCTGCTGGGCACTGCCCAGCAGGTCCGAAATCGAATGGACGGAAGTTTTCTCCTCGGACATCGCGGCACCCATCTTACGGGCCGCCTTTTCGCGGCGGCAAGCATACTGCCCGACTCTCCACTACTCTCCTCGGGGCCGCCGAGTGGCGGGGGGGCCGGCGGGGGCCTCCGGGGCGACTGTCGGCCTTCCGACGGTCAATTCTCCGGCCACCGGGCTCTGGATGTAGCGCGCCAGGGCCCCGGACGTGCCGGAGTGGTAGGCCAGCCCCTGCATCAGCTTCACCAGGGCCGCCGACGGCGTCATGTCCGCGCCGCCCATCGCCCCGGCCTCCAGGGCCGCCGCCCCGGACTCATACAAGGAGAGGTCCACGCCATTCCGGTGCGCCTGGCTCACCACCACCACGGGGACGCCCCGCTCGCGCGCCTGGAGGAAGAGGGGCGTCAGCGAGCGCCCCAGCTCCGGGGCGATGGGGAAGTTACCTGCCCCGTAAGCCTCCAGCACCAGTCCCCGGACGTGCGGTAGCAGCTGGAGCGGCAGCGCAGGGTCCAGCCCCGGGTACACCTTGAGGAGGAAGACCTTGGCGTCCAACCGCTCATAGAGGCGGAAGGCCCCGCGGGGCTTGAGGCCCGGCTCGAAGGTGGTGTCCACGCCCAGCGTGCCCAGCACGGGGAAGTTGGGGCTGTCGAAAGCGTCGTACTCGGACACCTTCACCTTGCGGGCCCGGTTGCCCCGGTACAGGCGCGAGTCGAAGCAGATGGTGACCTCGCGGGGCCCGTGCAGCGCGGACAGCACCGCGTCGATGAGGTTGAGCCGCGCGTCCGAGCGAATCTTGCCCAACGGCCGCTGCGAACCCGTCAACACCACGGGGCAGGGCGGGTTGCGCAACATGAAGGAGAGGGCGCTTGCGGTGTAGGCGAGCGTGTCCGTGCCATGGGTCACCACGGCCCCGTCGAAGTGGGGCAGGCGCGCGTGGAGGTGCGCGGCCATCCGGCTCCAGAGCTCCGGCTGCATCTCCGAGCTGTCCAGGTTGCTGAACAGCTCCAGCTCGATGTCGGCCAGCTCGAACAGCTCCGGCACGCGGGCCTTGAGTGTCTTGAAGAAGGCCGCGGGCTTCAGGGCGGACGGGCGCCCCCCGGCCATTCCGAGCGTACCCCCGGTATGCAGCAGCAGGACTCTGGGCATGATGAACAGGCGCTTCCCTGCCAAGGCTGGCGTTGCTTTACAAGCCCCGCGCGCGTCGCTAAGACCCGCCGCGTGCTCCTTTTCTGCTGGAAGCGTGTCGTTCCCCTGCTGGCCGTCGCGGTCCTGACGGCCCCGGGGTGCAAGAACCCCGAGAGCGCGGCCCCGACGGGTGGGCAGTCGGCGTCGCCCGCCCCGCAGGCTTCCGCCGCTCCGGCCCCGGCCGAGCCCGCCGCCTCGCCCGTGGATCCGGCCGAGGCCGTGTCGGGCATCCCGGGCATGGACTTCTCCGCGCTGTCGCCCACGGCGAAGCGGGAGTTGGGCACGGTCTTCAATGACGAGTTCTGCTACTGCGGCTGCCCCCACACGCTGGGCGCCTGTCTGAAGTCGCACACTCCCTGCAAGCACGCCCGGCGCATGGCGCAGCTGGCCGCGCGCAGGGTGTCCGAGGGCAGCCCGGCCACCGAGGTCATCCTCTCCCTGTCGACGTACTACTCCGCCTTCCGCGACCCGCGGGCGCAGTTCAAGGTGGATGACCGGATGTGCATGGGCCCGGCCGGCGCGCCGGTGACGGTGGTGGAGTTCTCCGACTTCGAGTGCCCGTATTGCGCCAAGGCCCGCCCGGTGCTGGAGGCCTTCGCGAAGAAGCACGCGCAGCAGGTGCGCTTCTGCTACCTGCCGTTCCCCCTGTCCATGCACGCCAACGCGAAGCAGGCCGCCCAGGCGGCGCTGTGGGCGAGGGACCAGGGCAAGTTCTGGCAGATGCACGACGCCCTCTTCGAGCACCAGTCCAACCTCAAGCCCGATGCGATTGCCGCCCTGGCGACGTCGCTGGGCCTGGATGGCGCGAAGCTGGCGGCGCTGCTGAAGACGGACGCGTATAAGGAAGAACTGGACGGCTACCGCAGCCAGGGCCGCGCGGCGGGCATCAGCGGCACGCCCTCCGTGTACTTCAACGGACGTGCGCTGGACCTGTCCTTCGTGGAGGCGGAGATGCTGTCGCACAGCCTGGAAGACGAGCTGGAGTGGTCCGCCAACAAGAACGCCTGGGCGGCTGACTGACGCCGCCATGACACCCCGCTTCCGCATCGACGCGTCGGCGCAGCTCGTCCCCGAGGACCGGCATGTGCCTTCACCGCTGGCGGGGCGGTCGGGAACGTACGCGCTGATGGCGACGGCGCCCGACCTGCTGGTGTTCTCCCGCACGCCCGCGGAGGGCGGCTCCATCCCGGTGCCGCGCGTGGTGCTGGCGGGGGACGCGGGCGGCTTCCCGCTGTCGGACCTCATCGCCTTCCTCAGCCAGTCGCGCTGGAGCGGCGTGGTGCGCGTCCACTCGCCGGGCGGAGAGCGCTCCGTCACCCTGCGCGAGGGCGAGGTGCGCGGCGCCTCCTCCGACGACCCGGCCGACCGGCTGGGCGAGGTGCTGGTGCGGATGGGCTACGTGGAGCGCGCCCAGGTGGAGGCGGCGCTGCGTGAGCAACCGCCCTCCAAGGTGGGGCGCTCGCTGGTGGAGAAGGGGCTGCTCAAGTCGCACGACCTCTTCAAGTGCGTCACCCACCAGGTGAGCGAAATCTTCCACGCCATCGTCCTGTGCCGGGAGGGGACCTTCTTCCTCATCGACCAGCCGGTGGAGGACAAGTCCGGTCACATCATCCAGCTGTCCACGCAGAGCCTGCTGATGGACAGCATCCGGAAGATTGACGAGATGGCGCACTTCCGGAAGCGCATCCCCCACGGCCGGCTGTACGTGACGCGCAAGCGCGCCTCGGACGGCAAGCTGGAGGAGGACGAGGACCGGGTGCTGGGCCTGCTCGACGGCCGGCGCACGATTCTGGAGCTGGGGCACGCAGCGCGCCTGTCGGAGTTCGACGTCACCAAGGTGGTCTTCCGCCTGCTGGAGGGCGGCTTCGCCTCGGTGACGGACAAGCCGCTGATGGTTCCTGGCCCGGGCGTCCCGACGCCGATTCCCCAGCCGTCCGAGCGCACGGCGCAGGCTCCGGCCCGCGCCCCCGCGCGCCCGGTGGTGACGGTGGATCCGCGCCCGGTGGCCCGCGTCTTCAACTTCATCTTCCGGGAGATTCGCGACGAAGTGGCCAAGCAGGGCATGGATCGCGAGTTCATCGCCGCGGCCAACGCGGCCCTCTCCGGTCAGGGCCTGTCGTCGTCGCCGGTGCTGGAAGGGCTGGCCTTCGCTCCGGATGGCAGCCTCCCGGAGAACAAGCTCATCGAGAGCTTCGAGCGCCACCGCGCGCAGTTGGGCAGTGAGCCCCTGGCGACCTTCAGGCAGGCGCTCAGCGACATGATGTTCTTCCTGCTCTTCCAGGCCGGTGAGTTGCTGGAGTCTCGCGCGGACGAGGACCTGGCCCGCCGCGTGAAGGAACTGCTGTCCACGCTCGAGGCATCGTGACGGATTTGGGTTGGCCGCGCTTGACGGCGGAGGTGCCCGGCTGTGGGGGCGCCTTCAAGCTGGTTCCCGAGGACTTCGAGGTCGAGGAGGTTCCCGCCTACCTGCCTTCCGGCGAGGGCGAGCACCTCTACCTCTGGGTGGAGAAGCGGGGCCGTGACACGCGTGAGCTGGTGCGCGCGTTGGCCGCGTCGCTGGGCGTGTCCGAGGACGACATCGGCGTGGCGGGGATGAAGGACCGGCACGCCATCACCCGGCAGTGGGTGTCCGTGCCCGCGCGCGCCGAGCCGAAGGTGCCGGAGTTCGCCTTGGACGGCGTCCAGGTGCTGTGGACGAAGCGCCACGGCAACAAGCTCCGCACCGGGCACCTGCGGGGCAACCGCTTCCGCCTGCGCCTGCGCGACGTGAAGGATTCCGGCGCGGCGCGGGAGACGTTCTCCCGGTTGGTGGCGCAGGGCGTGCCCAACTACTTCGGCGAGCAGCGCTTCGGCCGGGCAGGCGACAACGCCGACCTGGGCCGGCTGCTGGTGCTGGGGCAGCGCCTGCCGAAGCGGCCGGATCGTTTCCAGCGCAAGCTGTACCTGTCCGCCTTCCAGTCGCGCCTCTTCAACCAGGCGCTGGCGGCGCGGCTGCACGCGGGGACGCTGGCCACCGCGCTCGCCGGCGACGTGCTGCGCAAGGAGGAGACGGGCGGCCTCTTCGTGTGCGAGTCACCCGAGGTGGACGGCCCCCGCGTGGCCGCCTTCGAGGTGAGCCCGGCAGGCCCGCTCTTCGGGCCGAAGATGACGGCCTCCGCCGGAGCCGTGGCCGAGCTCGAGGCGCGGCTGCTGACGGAAGCGGGCGTCACGCCGGAGGACTTCAAGCGCGGCGGTGGTGAGACGGAAGGCAGCCGCCGCCCCTACCGCGTCCGCCTGGGCTCGCCCGAGTTGACCGCGGAGAAGACGGCGGACGGCGAGGACCTCTGGCTCACCTTCGAGCTGCCTCGGGGCGCGTATGCCACCGAGGTCCTCCACGAGCTGCTCAAGGACGGCTGAGCCCCGAAACGACGACGCCTCCGCGGGCGCGAGGCCCCGGAGGCGTCTGGTGCGTCGTGCCCCGGCCAGGTGCGGCCGGGGCAGGGCGGTTGCTACTCCGCCACCTTGAACTCGGTCCGGCGGTTCATCGCGCGGCCCGTCTTGGTGCTGTTGGGGGCAATGGGCTGCGTCTCGCCAAAGCCCACGGCCTGGATGCGGCCCGGGTCGATGCCGCGGCGGAGGAGCTGCGCCATGACGGCGTCCGCGCGGCGCTGGGACAGCCGCAGGTTGGACGCGTCGTTGCCCATCGAGTCGGTGTGGCCCTCGATGCGGATGCGCTTGATCCACGGCGCGTCGCGCAGGGCCTGCGCCACGTCGTCGAGCACCGCGGTGCTCTGCTTGCCGTAGATCTTGTGCGAGCCGGAGCTGAAGAGGATCTGCTTCTTGATTTCAATCCGGTCGCGCTTGATGACGACCATCTTGTACTGCTTGGCGCAGCCGCGCTCCTCCTGGACGCCCGGCTCCTCGGGGCACGCATCCAGCCGGTCCACGATGCCGTCACCGTCGGTGTCCTTGTCCGGGCAGCCGCCGTTCTCCGTCGGGCCGGCCTCGTTCGGGCACTTGTCCTGGACGTCCGGCGTACCGTCGGCGTCATTGTCCAGGTCGGGGCAGCCGTCCTCGTCCTGGAAGCCGTCCTTGTCCTCGGGCTCGTCCGGGCACTTGTCGTCCACGTCGAGGACGCCGTCACCGTCCTTGTCGACGATGGGGCAGCCCAGGTTCTGCATGGGGCCGGCCTCGTTGGGGCACTTGTCGGCCGTGTCGACGATGCCGTCGCCGTCATTGTCCAGCTCAGGGCAGCCGTCCTCGTCCTGGAAGCCGTCCTTGTCCTCGGCCTGGTCCGGGCACTTGTCCTCGGAGTCGATGATGCCGTCGCCGTCGCGGTCCTTGGGCGCCTCGGCCGGGCAGCCCTGGTTCTCCGGCACGCCGGGGGTGAGCGGGCACTTGTCGTTGCCGTCCAGCACGCCGTCGTTGTCGTTGTCCGGGTCGGGGCAGCCGTCCTCGTCCTGGAACCCGTCCATGTCCTCGGCCTGGTCGGGGCAGGGGTCGTCCTTGTCCAGGATGCCGTCGCCGTCGCTGTCCGTCTCCTCGATGCGGACCACCACTTGCGGCTGCTGGGGCTGCTGGGGCTGTTGCGGCTGCGAGGCCTCCGGCCGGTCGCGGACCAGCACCTGGCGCGGGCCACAGTTCTTGGAGAGCTCCAGCGCGCGGTTCACCGCGGCGTCGGCGGTGCGCGCGTGGGTGTCGGCGCGGCCGCTGTTGCCCTGGCTCAACTCGCCACGGGCGAAGTCGAGGTGGGCCTCGGCGGTGGCCAGCTCCACGGGCGCGCAGCGCAGGGCGCCGCTACGGCGGGCGCGCTCCACGTTGGCCGCGAGCACCTCCGTGTCCGCGCGAATCTTGCTGCCGCTGACACAGGAGAGGGAGAAGAGGAGGGGAAGCAGCGTGACCAGGGAAGGACGCGTCATCGGGAAGCGCTCGGTCATCACGGGTTCGGAGTCCGGCCGCCGGCCTCGGTGCTTCCGGCCACGGCCATGGCCTTCTCGCGGGCCTCGTTGGCGTAGCGGGAGGCCTTCACGGCGAAGTCGACGCCGGCTTGATAGTCGGAGTACCCCACCTCCTCGCGGGCCTTGCCGATGTACAGGTTGGCGGCGGTCCACTCGTAGGGAGCGAGCTTCTCCGCCCCGGCGGTGCGCGCGGCCTGAATCTGCACTTCAGCGTCGAGGATGTTCGCGGTGGACTTCACGGGGCCGCACGCGGTGAGCGTCCCCGACACCGC
The DNA here is from genome assembly GCF_006547365.1 of Myxococcus sp. AB056. Classification (NCBI taxonomy): domain Bacteria; kingdom Pseudomonadati; phylum Myxococcota; class Myxococcia; order Myxococcales; family Myxococcaceae; genus Myxococcus; species Myxococcus sp. AB056. Next base: position 10,120 of record NZ_VHLB01000052.1, read on the forward strand.
CACCAACGCCATCAGCTTCTTCATAGGGTGGCGCCTTGAGAGAGAGGTGAAACCTGGCGGTCGTATCAATCGCCCCCTGGAGGGTCAAGAATCGGGCAGACGTGCCGGCCGGGGAACCGGGCATGTGGTGGGACTTTGACGGCCGCCGCCGCCCTTGCCATCGTCGGGGGCCCGTGCCTCCGTCCGTCCGACTCGTCCTCCTGCTCTCGCTGCTCCTCCCCTGGACCGCCCTGTCCGGACCCGCGTCCGCCGCCAAACGCAGCTCCCGGCGCGCGGACACGGACGCGGTCATCCAGACCGTGGTGCAGGGGGGCGCCGTCCCCGCGGCCGTCTCCCGCCTGCGTTTCCTGCGCGAGGAGGCCTACGCGGCCCGGGAAATCGCCACCACGCTGCGCACCGTCCACGAGGAGCGCCTGCGCCGCAACCTCACCGCGGTGCTTGCGGGGCTGGGAACGCGCGCCGCCGAGCCCACCCTTGCGGGCCTGGCGTCGGATGAGGACAGCGCGGTGCGGATGTATGCCGCGCAGGGCCTGGCGAAGCTCAACAGCCGGTACACCCAGGTGCTGGTGCCGCTGCTGGAGGACAAGAGCAGCGGGGTCCGCCGCGAGGCGGCGCGGGCCCTGGGCGCCTCACGCAATCCGAAGATGGGCGCCCTGTTGGTGAAGACCGCCCGGAAGGAGCCGGAGGTGGAGGTGCGCGCGGCCCTGCTCGCCGCCGCGGGGGAGGCCGGGGACGCCAAGCAGGCGTCGGCCCTCAAGGAGTTCCTCGCCAGCGATTCGGAGAGCACCCGCTTCGCGGCGGCGCGCGGCCTGTGCCGGCTGGGCTCGCCGGAGGGCTTCGCCTTCGCGGGCAAGCTGCTCGGCTCGGACGACCGCTTCGTGCGCCGGCAGGGCCTGGAGCTCTACGAAGGTGTCAGCGCGAAGAAGGCCTCGCCCGCGCTCAAGCCGCTGCTGGAGGACAAGGACCGCGCGCTGGCCGCCAGCGCCGCCCGCATCCTCCACGAGGGCGGGGACGCGTCGATGTTGGAGTGGTTGGTGCTGGCGTCGTGGAACGCGAAGTCCGACGAGAAGCTCGCGTACGAGCGGGAGCTGGAGACGCTCCAGCTGCGTGACGACCGGCGCAAGGCCATCCTCCGCAAGGCGGGTGTCGCGCAATGAAGGTCGTCGCGGTCCTGGCCGCGGCCCTGCTGTCGCAGGCGCCCGCGGCCCCCACGCCCCCGGAGGACGTGGACACCCGGCCCGGTGCCGAAGTGCTCCTGGAGTCACCCTCGGCGTCCAAGCAGCTCGCCACGGCCCGTCCGGTGAAGCCCAATGGCTGGGTGGGGCTCAGCGCGGAGGCGCGCGCCGAGCTCGTGTCGGAGGACGCGGACGCGCCGCTGGCCGGGCGGCTGCTGCGGATGAGCGAGCGCTTCATCAACACCCCCTATGTCCTGTCGCCGCTGGGCGAGGGCCAGGGCGTGGACCCCGACCCCACCTTCAGGCTGGACGCGGTGGACTGCCTCACCTTCGTGGAGCAGTCGATGGCGCTGAGCCTCGCGGGCAGCGAGGACGAGGTGGCGCCGCTGCTCGAGCGCATCCGCTACGCGAGCTCGCCCACCTATGAGGACCGCAACCACCTCATGGAGGCGCAGTGGCTGCCCAACAACATCCGCAAGGGCTTCCTGAAGGATGTGACGCGGCGCTACGCGGGGGATGACGCCGTCACGGTGACGAAGTCGCTGACGAAGGTCACCTGGCAGTCGCGCTCGTCGCAGGCGCTGGGCCTGCCCAAGGCGCAGCAGGTGGTGGGCACGTACCCGCTGAACATGCTGCCCCTGGAGCGGGTGATGGCGCACGCGCGCGACATCCCCTCGGGCACCATCCTGGTGGTGATGCGCGAAGACCTGCCGCTGAAGGCCACCCGCATCACCCACCTGGGCTTCGTGGTGCAGCGCAAGAAGCGCACGTACCTGCGCCACGCCTCACGCGGCGGCTACAATCGCGTGGTGGACGAGGACCTGGAGACGTTCCTGGCCCGCAACGGCCGCTACTCGAAGTGGAAGGTGACGGGTGTCAGCCTCTTCGAGCCGCGCCGCCCCGATACGGCGAGCGGCGGCTCGGTGGCGCGCCCGGTGCCCTGAGCGCGTTCAGTAGGCCGGTGGTGGCGCGGCGGGGGATTCGGTCTCCCGCTCCTCGGACTCGGCGGCGGGGGATTCGGTCTCCCGCTCCTCGGCCTCGGCGGCGGCCGCGGCCTCGTCGTTGGTGGCCAGCTCCCGCAGGCGCTCCTGCTCAATCAGCGTCGTGGCCCGGACCTGCTGGTCGGCGGGGACGTGGATTTCCCACCAGGGCAGCACGTTGCCGGTGGTCAGCTTGTCCACGACACCCGAGCGGCCAGCGCGCACAAGGACGGGGATGTTCGCGTCCTGGAGGAGCTGCGTGTAGACCTCGGCGGTGAAGGGGTCCTCTGCGGAGCCGGCCCGGACGAAGACACGGGTATCCAGCTCATGCGGGAGCGGCAGCCCCCTGCTGCGCATCTCCTCCGCGCTCACGAGGAGCGGGTTGCCTGGACAGTCAGCACACGCGTTGACGCTGTCCTGATACTCGGAGCCGCACCTGGCACAGTATTTCATCGCCGTCCCTCCAGCCCGTGGGTGTCTGGAGGGAAATAGTAGGTCTGGGGGGCCGTGGACGGCACCCGGGGCTCGTCACTTCGTTCAGTGTCGTGCTTCGTCGCCCAGCCTGCACACCGCGGCGCTGAGGCGCTCCACGTCGATGGGCTTGCGCAGCACCACGTCACAGTGTTCGGAGCCCTGCACCTGTGTGTAACCGGACACGAGGATGACGCGGGCCCGGGGTTCGCGCTCCTTGACCTTCTGCGCCAGCTCGGTGCCGCACATGCCTGGGAGGGATTCGTCCGTTACCACCACGTCCGGGTGCTCGGCCTCGAACATCTCGAGGCCGGCCAGGCCATCCGTGGCCGTCTTCACGTCGAACTCCGACTCCAGCAGCTCCGCCAGCAGCTCCCGGCTGTCCCCGTCGTCCTCGACCAGCAAGACCTTGATTCGTTCGGCGCCCATGCCCTTGAGAAACCCGCGCGGCGGTGGGGATTCGTCCATCCCGGATGCGAGCGCTTCGCTGCCCACCCGGCCGGGGAGCAGGGGAGCGTCAGGCGGGCTCCATTAATGGGCAGGGGGTGGCTCACCACCGGGCGTCAGGCTGCCCATCTTTGGGCTCGGAGGAAATGCCATGAAGGTGTTGCTGCGTGGAGTGCACCTGAACCTGTCGGATGCTCTCAAGTCGTATGTCGACGAACACCTGGTGCGCCATATCGAACGGTTCGCGGATGACGAGGCAGCGGAAATCGACATCTCGCTGGTGGACACCAACGGGCCCAAGGGCGGCATGGACAAGGAATGCCGGGTCACGGTGCGACTGCCCGGGCTCTCCTCGGTGCATGTGACGGAGACGGCGGACTCGTTGTTCCCCGCCATCGACGCATCGCGTGACCGGTTGGAGACGAGCCTCAAGCGCATGCTGGGGAAACGGCGCGACGTTCATACCAACGGCCTGCCCGAGGACGTGGCGGCCGACGTTCCCACCTACTAATCGCGGTTGGCGGCGGCAAGAGCCCGGCCCCCCAGGTCGTACACCTGGCGGCCGGGCTCGTCGTGTCCAGTGCCCGAATCTTGCTGGGGCCGAACGGTGAACGCTATAAGCGGAACCCTTCAACCTCGGGCTAAAAGGACGGCGATGGTCCGCCTCAAGTTCCTCGTCTTCGCATTCCTGGTCATCGGACTGGGCGTTGCTCATCTGCCGATGCTGTCGGGACCGCTGCGCGAGCGCGCCGTCGCCGGTGCATCGGCCCAGGCTTCCGCGGGCGCCGCCGAGGTGGCGCGCCGTGTGGATTCTCGTCGTGCCGAAGTGCAGTCGCTGGCGCTGAAGCTCGCGGCCATGCCGGAGGTGGTGTCCGCCGCCGCGCCGCCGCTTCCGGAGCAGCCCGCGCCGCGCAACCAGCGTGAGCGTGAGCGTGAGCGCGTCGAGGTGGATGCCTCTGCCGCCCGCGCCTTCACCGCCGAGCGCTTCGCCGCGGTGCGTAGCGCCGTTGAAGCCTTGATTCCCCAGGAACTCAAGGGCGCGGTGGTGGCTGTGGTCGCCCAGGACACGCAGTTCCACGCGGTGGCCGGGGCCGAGCCGTCCTCGGACGCGGCGAAGCTGGACGTGGTGAGCCTCGTCAAGTCCGGCGCCAGCGTGGTGGATGCCTTCGGTGCGCCGCATGCCTTCGCGGCGGTGCCGCTGTCGTGGAATGCCGGGGCGCCGGCGGTGACGCTGGTGCTGGGCGCGCCGCTGCTGGACGAGGGCGGGCTGGAGGCCGCCGTCCAGGCGTCGGGCGCGGCCGCGCTGGCGCTGGTGAAGGGCGACGCGCTGGCGGGCGTCGCCGGTCCGCAGAAGCTGCTGGCGGAAGGTTCGTTGACGAAGGTCGCCGCGGATGCCTCGGGCGTGGTGCTGAGCACCGGCAAGTTCCTGGAGCTGGGCCCGGTGGCGCTGCCTGTCTTCACCCAGAATGACCCCCTGGGGGGGAACGCGCCGTTGATGGTGGGCTCGCGCCGCGCGCTGGCCAGCACGCCGCTGGAGGTGCTCGCCATCGCCAGCACGCAGCCGGTGCTGGGCATGCTGGCCGCGTATCAGCAGAACGCGCTGTTCGCCCTGGCGGGCCTGCTGGGCCTGAGCCTCCTGTGGACGCTGATGATGGGCTCTGGCCGCAAGGCGGCTGACGCGGAGGCGTCCAGTGGCAGCTCCGACACGCTGAGCCTGTCGGCCGCCATGGCCTCGGCGCCCGCGCCGGCCGCCGTCACGCCGCCGCCGGCCCCTGTGCCCGCCGCGGACCCGTTCGCTTTCGCGCCGCCGCCCGCCGCTCCGGCACCCGCCGCGGACCCGTTCGCCTTCGCGCCGCCGCCCGCCGCTCCGGCACCTGCCGCGGACCCGTTCGCCTTCGCGCCGCCGCCCGCGGCTCCCGCGCCCGCCGCGGACCCGTTCGCTTTTGCTCCTCCGGCCCCTGCGCCCGCCGCCGACCCGTTCGCGCTGCAGGCTCCGCCGCCGACGGGAGACCCGTTCGCGATGTCGCGCCCGGCGCAGGCGCCCGTGGGCGATCCATTCGCGTTCGCCCCTCCGGCCCCCGCGGCGGACCCGTTTGCCTTTGCCCCTCCGGCGCCCCCGCCCGCGGCGGACCCCTTCGGCTCGGCCGAGGCGTTCCCGTTCCCCGCGCCGCCGCAGCAGCCCGCGCACGCGGGGGCGATGCCGTTCGAGTCCTCACCCGAGTCCTTCGGTGGGCCCGAGCCGCTGTCGCCCGCGTCGCCTCGCCGGGGTGCGTTCGCCTTCGAGGACCAGCCCACGGCGGCGTACTCGCTGCAACAGGCGGCGGACCCCTTCGCCCTGGCGGCATCCCAGGCCGCACCGGACAGCCCGGAGACGACGCGCGTGGCGGCGATTCCGCGCGAGCTGCTCCAAGCCAGCGCGCGGCCTCCGACGTCGGACGCCATCCCCATGCCGCCGCCGCGCTCCGCCCCTCAGCCCGCCGCGATTCCGCTGCCGGGCCTGGGCAACTCCGCGGTGGCGCTCACCGACGAGCAGCACTTCCAGGAGGTCTTCCGCGAGTTCCTCACCACCCGTGAGCGGTGTGGCGAGGCGGCCGACGGCCTGACGTACGACAAGTTCGTGCAGAAGCTCCGCAAGAACAAGGAGCAGCTCGTCCAGAAGTACGCGTGCAAGACGGTGCGCTTCCAGGTCTACGTGAAGGAAGGCAAGGCGGCCCTCAAGGCCACGCCCGTCAAGGACTGAGCCCGAGCGCGGCCCTGGCCGCTGCTGAAGCGTCGAAGGCCCGTGGTCTCCTCGAGAGGCCGCGGGCCTTCTCGTTTCGGACGTTCGCGCGGGCCGCCTTCGGAGCCAGTGGTTATAGAGGCCCGCGGAGGCGGTTCATGCACAACGCGGTCTATCTGGGGATTGCCATCGTGGCCGAGGTGGTGGCGACCTCGGCGCTCAAGAGCTCCAACGGCTTCACGCGGCTGGGGCCGTCCATCCTCGTGGTGCTGGGCTATGGCGTGGCCTTCTTCTGCCTGTCCTTCGCGCTGAGGACCATCCCCACGGGCATCGCCTACGCCATCTGGTCCGGGGCGGGCATCGTCCTCATCTCCGGTGTGGCGTGGCTCCTTCACGGCCAGCGGTTGGACGTCCCCGCGCTCGTGGGCATCGGGCTCATCCTGGCGGGCGTCATCGTCATCAACATCTTCTCCAGGTCGGCGGCGCACTGAGGCGCCTGGCGGAGCTCGCCCGGGAGATGGCGTCGATATCAGGAGGGGGACGATGCAGACGCGGTACGTGCCGAACCTCACGGGGATTCCGGAGACGATGCTCTGGACGCTGCACTCCCGGGCAGGGGAGGCGAAGCGGCCGGACGGAGTCCTGAAGGACGCGGAGGCGCTGCGCATCTACGGCGCCATCGACTACGACTTCGAGAAGTCCTTTGGCCGCGCGGAGCCGTCCCTCGCGATTCGCGCGGTGGAGATGGACCGGAGCATTCGCGCGTGGCTGGCCACGCACCCTGACGGCTTCGTGGTGTCGCTGGGAGAAGGACTGGAGACGCAAGCGCATCGGCTGGACAACGGGCAGCTGCGCTGGCTGAGCGTGGACCTTCCGGAAGCCGTGGCCATCCGGGAGCGCTTCCTCACGCCGAACGAGCGGTTGATGCACTGCCCGGTGAGCGCCCTGGACCGCGCATGGATGGACCGCGTGGACGCCAGCAAGGGCGTGTTCATCGTCGCGCAGGGCCTCTTCATGTACTTCGAGGAAGACGACGTCCGTCGGCTCATCGTGGACATCGCCGAGCGCTTCCCGGGCGCCGAGCTCCTCTTCGACACGATTCCCCGCTGGTTCTCACGGCGCACGCTCAAGGGGCTGCGCCGCACCCTCGCGTACCAGCTGCCACCCATGCCCTGGGGCATCAACCGCGACGCGCTGGAGGCGACGCTGCGGCGGTGGGTGCCGCGAATCCGCCAGGTGGAATTGAAGCCCTACACCTTCCCGCGGGGCTTCTTCCGGTACGGTTACAACGGTCTCAACAGGCTGCCCTGGGTGAAGGAGCGGTTGCCCGCGCTGGTCCATGTCCGCTTCGCGGAGCGCAGCGTCTGAGTCAGGCCGCGCGCGGCAGCACGAGGCTGAAGCGCGCGCCGTGGCCGGGCTCTCCGCCAAGCTCCAGCTTGCCGCCGTGCTCCTGGAGGATGCGCGAGGCGATGGCCAACCCGAGGCCGGTGCCGCCGTCCTTGGTGGTGAAGTAGGGCTCGAAGATCCGGGCGCGGTGCTCCAGGGGAATGCCGGGGCCGCTGTCCTCCACCTCGACGATGGCGTCGGCTTCGGTGGAGCGTACGCGCACGCGCAGGGTGCCGCCCGTGGACGCCATGGCCTCCTCGGCGTTCTTCACCAGGTTCACCAGCACCTGGGTGAGCTGGTCGCGGTCCGCACGCGCCACCACGCCCGTCTGGAGCGTGGGCAGAATCTGGATGCCGGCCGGCGGCGTGGCGTAAAGCGCCAGCACGCTCTGCGCCAGCTCGCCCAGGTCCACGGGCGCCAGCTGCGGCTTGGGCATCCGCGCGAAGTGGCTGAACTCGTCGACGATGCGGCGCAGCCGGTCCACTTCCTCCAGCACCACGCCCGCGCTCTCCTTGAACATGTCGGGGAAGCGCGGGTGCTTCGCTTCCTGCGCGGCCTGGAGCGTCTCCAGCGACATGCGGATGGGCGTCAGCGGGTTCTTGATTTCGTGGGCCAGTCGCCGCGCCACTTCCTGCCACGCGGCGATGCGCTCGCTGGCCATCAGCCGCTCGGTGGTGGCCTTCAGCTCGGACGTCATGCGGTTGAACGTCCGCACCAGCTCGCCCACCTCGCCGCTGGCCTCTACCGTCACCTGGGACTCCAGCGCGCCTTCGGCCACGCGCCGGGCGCCCTCGGTGAGGGCCTCCACTGGCCGCGTCATCCACCGGGACACCAGCAGGCCCAGCAGCACCGCGAAAGTGCCGCCCAGCGCCGCCAGCAGGAGGAAGGCGCGCATGACGCCCTGTTCCGCTTCACGCGCGGCGGCGCGGCTGAAGACGAGCCGCACCGTGGCCGCCTCTCCCAGCGGCAGCGCCTTCGTCACCGTCGGCGGTTCGGCCGTGCCCGCGCTGGCCAGGGGCGTGTCACCCGCCAGCAGCGTCACCTGCGTCTGAGTGAGGCGGGCCAGGTGCTGCGCCAGGCTCTCATCGAGCAGCACGCCGCCCACGGCCCACAGCCGCAGGTCCCCGAAGTCCACCGGGCGCGCGGTGACGAGCGCCGGAAGCTGACGGAGTCCGGAGGCCGTGCGCACGTCGACGCGCACTGGCACGGGCCGGGGTGACTTCTGCTTCGTGACGGCGAAGAGGGCCGGGTCCGGGTCTCCCCGGCGCGCAGGCAGGTGGCCGGAGGAGAGCACCCTTCCTTCGCGGTCGAAGAGGGCCAGCACGCTCAGGCCGCGGCTCTTCATCAGGGCCTCGGCGGTGCCGGCCTGGATGGCGCGGGTGGGGCGGTCGCGGGCCTCGCGGGCCAGGTCCTCCATGCTGGTGCTGTCCACCAGCTCCTCCACCGCGCGGCGGGCCGTGGCGCTGGAGCGCTCCAGGGACTCCTGCGCGGAGGCGGTGGCGGCCTCCATGCGCGCGTCCAGCTCGCGCGACAACGTGTCGCGCAAGCGGGTGAGGGTGGGGGGCACGACGACCGCGAGCGGAACCAGGGCCAGCAGGGCGAAGGCGAGCGCCAGCCGCGTCCTCAAGCGCATGCCGTTCTCCTCAAGGACGTCCTCCCATCGCCGTCCCCTCCGGTGGAAGCACGTGCAGTCCGTCCAGCGAGGGGAGGCCTTGTGCATCCATCATCACCCCGCCCACGTCCGGAGCGAAGCGCATTCCCAGCCCCTGCACGTACAGGGGGACCAGGGGCACGGACGCGGCCAGGGCCAGGGCCCTCTCACGCGCCCGTGCGTCCCGCGCCGCGGAGGACGGAAGCACGCCGATGGCGGGCAGCTCCACGCCCAGCAAGTCCTTGCGCCCACCGGCATCCAGCACCACCGCCAGCGCGGGCCCGGGGATGGGGGGCAGCAGCAGCGCGTGCAGCATCAGCTCGAAGTCGCCCTGGGCCCAGCGGGCGCGCAGGGCCGCGCGCGGGAGTGCCTCCAGCGCCACGGTGTAGCCGCGCTCGTGCAGCTTCACCTGGATGCGCTCCGCCACCGCGCGCTGGTCCTCCACCGATGCGTCGTAGCGCAGCGTCACCGTCCGCGAGGGGCGCGCCGACGGCGCGGACGGCCGGGGGCGCGCGGGCGCGTCCAGCATCACCGGTGGGAGCAGGTGCGGCATGGGCTGCGCGGGCGCCTGGACGAAGAGTCGGGTCAGGTCCTCGCGGTCGATGGCGCTCTCCACGGCCTGCCGGAAGTCCGGGGGCAGCCGCCGTGGGGAGAACGCCAGGAAGGTGGCGTAGAGCGGCGCGCCAGCCGTAGTGTCCGTCTCCGACGCGACGCCCAGCTCCACCTGGACCTGCCGGGACGACCACAGCCGGGAGAGGCCGCGCTGGTCCGTGGCGGTGAGCAGCAACCGGTCCAGGTACGGCCGTCCCTGGGGCCAGGCCGTCTGCGCTTCCAGGGCCCCGCGTCCCGCGGCGGTGAAGGGGCCCAGCGCGTTGGGGGAGGCGGGCGGCGCCAGCGCCGGATGGCACAGCGCGCGCTCGAGGTCCGGCCAGGGGTAGGCCAGCGTCAGCTCCAGCGTGGCGCCCTGGGGAGTCACCTGCCGCGCCTCTCCGCGCAGCGGATGGAAGAGGGCCCGGTACGGTGATGCGCCGTCGTTGCTCGCCAGCCGCATCCATGCACGCGCGAGCGCGGTGGCGGACGCGGGGCCGGGCAGGGTGATGCGCAGGGACTGGGGCGTGGGGCGTGACAGCTCCCGTGCGAGCGCGGGCTCGAAGCCGCCGTCCCGGATGGCGCGGCATACCGGCGGGGAAAGCAGCCCCAGCAGCGTTGCTTCCAGAGGTGTGTCGGCCAGCGCGGGCTCGGCCACTTCCGGCGGGCCGCCATGGGCGACGCGCAGCTCACCCCCGTAACGAGGGCGGCCGGCCGCCTGCGCGGACGCGGACGCGAGCAACGCGAGGCAGGCAAGGGTGGAGCGGAGTCTCATGGCGCCCCCTGGCGCAGGAGGAACAGCTCGCTGGTGCCGTCCGGCTTCCAGAGGCCCACGATGACTTCGCGGCGCTTGTCGCCATCAAGGCGAGCCGTCACCACGTACAGCGCGCGGCCCGTGGGCAGGGCGCCCTGCCACAGCGGTTCGTGCGTGCCGGGGTCGTCCCCGGAGGTGCCGTGCACGCGCAGCACATCGGGGGCGGGGGTGAGCTGAGTCGAGGTGGTGATGAGCTCCGGCACGCCGTCCCCATCGAGGTCTCCCAGCGCGCTGCCGGCGCCCAGGTTCGTCCAGCGCACTGGTGCCGCGCCTGCGTGCGCGTAGAAGGCCGCGGTGCCATCGGGGTGGACGAACAGCATCCGCTGGGCATCCATGCTCGCGGTGGTGAAGGGCGCAGGCACTGTCAGCGCGCGGCCCTCCGCCAGCTTCAGGGTGGGCGCGAAGGCTGTCTGTCCCGGAACGAAAGTGCCTCGCTCGGTGGCGCCCAGCGGCGCCGTGTCCAGCGTCCCCACGGCGCGCAGGGTAGCGCGGGCCTTGTCCAGCGCCAGCAGCTCGCCGTGCGCATGGCGGGTGCTCCACGCGGCCAACCGGGGGGGCCCCGGCAGGAACGCCAACGCGCCAAAGGGCTCCCGGGTGGTGGCGCTTCCAGCGGGCAGGGAGTCCAGCTCCTTGCGCGCGACGAGCCGTCCCTCCGCGTCGAAGACGGAGACGTCATGCTCCGTCAGGGCCACCACTTCATCCCGGCCATCCCCGTCCAGGTCCCCGGCGGCGAGCGCCGCCAGGGGATGCTCCAGTCGCGCCAGCGCCGCGCCCAGCAGACGGATTCCTTGGGGGCCCGTTTCCGGGGGCGACGTGGGCGAAGTGCCTCCGCCCTCCAACGCGAGCGCCAACACGGTCGGGTCCGCGGGCACCGTCTCCACCAGCGTGGCGGCGGGCTTGGGCGGCCGCGTGGGCGTGCGGCCGGACCAGAAGTTCACCCAGGTGCCAATCACATCACCTCGGGCGCGCAGTTCGCCGCCTTCGACGTTCAGCGAGAGTCGCACCAGCGTCCGGGCACCTTGCGCGCGCGCCAGCGTCTCGGCGGCATCGGCCGTGGGCGCCTCCAGCACCACGGGCGACAGGCCCGCGGAGGAGAGCTGCGAGGCGAGCATCGTGCTCACCGCGCGGCGGAGCTCGGCCGAGCCGCCCGTGACATTCACCGCCACCGGCGACTCCACGCCACGCTGCGCGCGCACGGCCCCCGTCACCTGCCGGGCGAGCCGGGGAAGGGCGGCGGTGGTGTCGGACGCAGGCGCCGCCCGCGCCACGAGCGTGGCCAGCACGGGGGCGAGCAGCAGGGCTCGGGTAGGGCTCACAGTCCCCGCCTGTTGCCTTCGTCGAGGAAGAACTGGTCGGTGGTCACCTGCCCCGGCGGCGGTGCCTCCGCGGTGGGCTGCGTGCCTTCGAGGAAGGGCTCCAGCCGGCCCGGGACGGAGTTGCCCGCCAGCAGTCCGCTGATGGGGTCGATGCGCACTTGCACGACGCCGGGGGGCACCTCGAACTCCCGCGTGGGCAGTCCTTCGTGGGCCACGCGCATGAACTGGAGCCAGATGGGCAGCGCGGCGCGGCCACCCGTCTCACTGCCGCCCAGCGGCGCGTTGTTGTCGAAGCCCACCCACGCGCTGGCCACCCAGTCCGCCGTGTAGCCGGAGAACCACGTGTCGCGGGACTGCTGCGTGGTGCCCGTCTTGCCAGCGGCGGGGCGCTCCAGCGCGAGCACGGCCCGGCCCGAACCGTCCTCCACCACGCTGCGCATCAGCGACGTGGTGAGGTAGGCCACCGCGGGCGGCAGCGTCTCCTCGAAGGCCGGCTGATGCTCCTCCAGCACCTTGCCGCGCGCGTCGCGCACGCGCAGCAGCATCAAGGGCTCCGCATAGCGGCCATTGGCCTGGAGCGTGGCGTAGGCGTTGGCGGCCTCCAGCATCGTGACTTCACCGGTGCCCAGGGCCAGCGTGAGGTTCTCCGGCAGCGGGGAGTGGATGCCAGCCCGGCGCGCGAAGTCGATGGTGGTGGCCGGGGTGAGCGCCTCGATGAGGCGCACGGACACCGTGTTCTTCGACTTGGTGAGCGCCTCGCGCAGCGTCATCGGCCCGTGGAACTGACGGTCGTAGTTCTGCGGCTTCCACGTCTTGCCCGTGTACGGGTCGCGGACGGCTTCGGGGGCGTCATTGACCTTGGACAGCGGCGTGTAGCGGCCACTGCCCATGGCGGCGGCGTAGAGGAACGGCTTGAAGGACGAGCCAGGCTGCCGCTTCGCCTGCGTGGCGCGGTTGAAGGAGGAGCGCTCCGCGTCGTAGCCGCCCACCAGCGCCACCACGTGCCGGTTCTCCGGACGGATGACCACCAGCCCGCCCTGCACCTCGGGCACCTGGTCCAGCGTCGCTTCCACGAAGGCTGGCGCGGGCGGTGCCTTGAGCACGCGCACGAAGACGAGCTGCCCCTCCGTGAAGACGTCGGAAATCTTCTTCGGCGCGCTCTTGCCCTTCTGCCGCGCCCAGGAGACGGCCGTGAAGGCCACCTCGGCGGTGCGGCCCACCAGGTCCACGCGCGCCACGTTGCGCTTGTCGTCCACCTGCATGACGTAGCCCGTGAGGCGCAGGCCTTCCTCCATGGGCTTGAGGCGCACGGACTGCGCCAGGAGCTGGTCCGCGGAGAGGGGCGCCTCGTCTTCGGGCGACAGGTCCGGCCGCTGCTCCTCGGTGCCTTCCTCTTCCAGCGGGTCCAGGGGCGCACCCGCGGTCTCGGGCGTCTTCGGCGCTTCCTTCTCCACCTTCGCCAGCGAGGACAGGTCCGCGACGTAGCCCTGGTCCTTCTGCCGGCGGCCCGCCTCCTCGATGCGCGTGGCGATGAGGGCCCGGTATCGCTCCCACTGGCCCTTCTCCAGCGCGCCACGGGGACCGCGGTAGCCCTGGCGCCGGTCCACCGCCTCCAGGCCGTCACGCACCGCCTGCTCCGCCGCGAGCTGGAGCTTGGGCACCATGGCGATGTCCACGCGCAGCCCGCCCTCCATCACCGCCTGCTCGCCGTAGCGCGCGATGAGCGTGCGGCGAATCTCCTCCGTGTAATACGGCCCCACCGCCTTGCCCCGCCGGGGAGCCAGGACGATGGGTTTCTCCTTCTCCGCCTCCGCCACGTCCGCGGACACGAAGCCGTTGCGCGCCATCTGGTCCAGCACGTAGCGCTGACGCGACTTCGCCCGCGTGATGTTCGTCACCGGGTTGATGCGGTGCGGGAGCTGCACCGTGCCCGCGAGCACGGCGGCCTCGCCCACGTTCAAGTCCTTGGCGTGCTTGCCGAAGTAGAAGAGCGCCGCCTCCTCCATGCCGTAGCGGCGCTGCCCGTAGTAGGACTGGTTGATGTAGAGCGAGAGGATCTGGTCCTTGGTGAGCGCTTCCTCCACGCGCGGCGTGAGAATCCACTCGCGCGCCTTGCGGGTGAAGCTGCGCTCAGGGGACAGCAGCAGGTTCTTCACCACCTGCTGGGTGATGGTGGACGCGCCGGACTTGCGGCTGTTGGGGATGAGGTTCTTGATGGCCGCGCGGGTGATGCCGAAGAAGTCGAGGCCCTCGTGCTTGTAGAAGTCAGCGTCCTCGGCGGCCAGGAAGGCGTTGCGGACGTGGGGCGGCAGGTCCTCCACGCGAATCAACGTGCGCCGCTCGTGCGCGAACTCGGCGCAGAGCGTGCCGTCACCGCACGTCACCTTCGTCACCTGCGGCGGCTGGTAGTTGCGCAGCGCGTCCACGGAGGGCAGGTCCCGGCTGTAGTACGCGTAGCCGCCCGCTATGGTGATGGCGCCGAGCACCAGGCACACGAGGCCGGTGATGAGCAGCCGCTTCGTCCAGCGCCACAGCCGGGCACCGAACCCCGGTCGCGAAGGCGGCGCGGGGGGAGTGGGTGTGGAGGAATCGGGCGAAGAGGGCATCTGGGGAGCCGTGGTCATTGCGCTGGAAAGAAAGTCCGCAGGTTAGACCGGGGGACACCGAACGGGAACCGCTCTGGAGGCTCGCCCGGCGCAGGGCCTCCAGGCAGGAAGGCGCTACCGGGAAGCAGGCGCCTCTCCCTGGGTGGGTCGCGGCTGCTCACGCACCGTCCGGGCGCCGGCCATGTCCGCGTGGGCCGTGCGGCGCATCCGGTCCGCGTTGACGCGGGCCTGGACGTAGCGCGGTGACAGGTGCATGGCGGCGGCATAGGCCGCCCGGGCCTCGTCCACCTGTCCGAGCCGCTCGTAGGCCACGCCCAGGTTGTTGTGCACATAGGCCACGTGCGGGAGCAGCTCCGCCGCCCGGACGAGCACGTCCGCGGCCTTCTGGGCTTCTCCGGCACGCAGGTAGGTGAGGCCCAGGTTGTTGAGGGCGTAGCCGTGCTCGGGGTGGAGGTGGACGGCCTGCTCGAAGCGCAGCATCGCTTTCGCCAGCGCCCCCTGCGCCAGGTGCGCGCGCCCGAGCACCTGATAGGCCTCCACGTACTCGGGATTGCGCAGCACGGCTTCCTCGCCCACGGACACCGCTTCGTCATGGCGGCCCAGGGACACCAGCAACCTCGCCTGACGCACCAAGGGGCGGGCATCCAGGGGAAGCAGGCGGCCGAGCTGGGCATGGGCACGCACGGCCAGGTCCGTCCGGCCCGTGAGCCCGGCGAGCTCCGCCGCCAGCGCCAAGGCGGCCACGTCGTCGGGGGCGTCATGAATCGCACGGCGGCACTCGGTGAGCGCGCCAGCGAGGTCGTCCCAGTCGCGCAACAGGTGGGCCCGGCTCAAGTGGTCCACGCGCCGCCCATGTCTGTGTGGCAACGCGAGCTCGGCGTCCGGCGCGATGTTCGAACCTTCCGACGCGGCTCCGGACGCGGCGCCGAGGTGCGCGACGCCGATGTCTCGACGCGGCGCGCGCTGCTCGAAATCCGGCGGGAACGCGGCGGCGTCACCCCGCGGACTGGCTGCATCCGGTGCCGCGGCGTCCGCGTTGGACGGGGACTGCTCCTCCGCGGCCAGCCAC
Organism: Myxococcus sp. AB056; assembly: GCF_006547365.1. NCBI lineage: Bacteria > Pseudomonadati > Myxococcota > Myxococcia > Myxococcales > Myxococcaceae > Myxococcus > Myxococcus sp. AB056. The sequence continues at coordinate 25,342 of NZ_VHLB01000052.1, forward strand.
GCGCGCAGCGCCCGGGGCAGCGGCGCATCCGCCCACGCCAGGACCAGTCCGAGCACCACGAGGCTTGCCAGCACCAGCACGCGCCGCACGGAGGCCGGCGGGCGGAAGCGGGGGTGGGACGTGGGCTTCGTGGGGTTGCGGCGCATGGCGGCGGCCTCGACTGCTGGCGGAGCTCCCGGGACGGGGGCTCCGGGGCGCCGTGTGCCGGCCTCCCACCCGGCGTCATTGCGACTGGCGTGCCACGCATGCTCCCAGAGGGACGGAGGGGGCTGTGTGGCCCTGTGGCCACAGGGCCGGGGAAAAGCATGGCGGGGGGCGCGGGCGGCATGCGACGGTCCGCGCGATGAAGATCGCCACCTGGAACGTGAACTCGGTGCGGGCCCGTCAGGAACGGCTGCTCGCCTGGTTGAAGAAGGCCCAGCCGGATGTCCTCTGCCTGCAGGAGCTCAAGTGCGTGGACGACGACTTCCCCATGGAGGCCGTGCGGGAGTTGGGCTACCACGCCGCCGTCCACGGGCAGAAGACGTACAACGGCGTCGCCATCCTTGCGAAGGAGGAGCCGAAGGACGTCGTGAAGGGCCTGTCCGACGGCGTGGATGATTCGCATGCGCGCCTCATCGCGGCGACCGTGGGCGGCATCCGCGTGGTGAGCGCGTACGCGCCCAATGGCCAGTCGGTGGACTCGCCGCAGTACCAGTACAAGCTGGAGTGGTACGGCCGGCTGCGGCGCTACCTGGACACACGGCACAAGCCCGACGAGCCCCTGGTGCTGGGCGGGGACTGGAACGTGGCGCCAGAGGACATCGACACCTATGACCCGAAGTTGTGGGAAGGCCAGACGCTCTTCACGCTGAAGGAGCGGGATGCCCTCCAACGCCTGGGCGCCTTCGGCCTTTCGGATGCCTTCCGCAGGCTGCACCCTGGCGTTCAGAAGTTCACCTGGTGGGATTACCGCATGCTCGGCTTCCCGAAGAACCTGGGCCTGCGCATCGACCACCTCTACGTGACGGCGCCCGTGGCCGAGCGACTGACGGTCGTGGACGTGGACCGCGAGGAGCGCAAGGGCAAGCAGCCCTCGGACCACGCTCCCGTGTGGCTCGAGCTGCGCGACTGAAGTGGTATTCGCGAGCGGCCATGTCATCGCTGGCATGGCCGCTCTCCACGAGGAGCACCGGGCACGCGGTGGGATTCGTGCGATGCTCCAGGACCGAAGGCCATGACGACGCCCCCGCCCGAATCGCTGCCGTTTCCCGACAGCCTTTGCCACCGCTGCGCCGCGCCACCTCGCTACGTCCAGTCGAGGACCACGACCTTCATCCTCTGCCCGCTGCTGCCTCAGAAGTACCCGCCGCAGCCGGTCCGCGCGTGCGCGCTCTTCAAGCCGAAGCCGCCGGAGACACCCCCGGTGTCTCGCTGAGGCGGGTCTCGATATTCCAGGAATCCTGGGCCCATCCTGAATGCCGGGCGCCCCGACTTCCGGCAGGGTAGATTCCGCGCCGTGTCCGAGGAGAAAAACCGGAGTGCGCCACCCGAGGGGACCGATGCGACGTTGCTATCGCCGCACCCGCGTCCCGCCATCACCGACGTGACGGAGGGCGCGCTGTTCGCCGGGCGCTATGTCCTCGAGGAGTTGGCCGGGCGCGGTGGAATGGGCGCGGTGTACCGGGCGCGGGACACGCTGGTGGGTGACGTGGTGGCGTTGAAGCTGCTGGAGCTGGGCGCTTCGCCCGCGCCGGAGTGGCTGGAGCGCTTCCGCCGCGAGGTCCGTCTGGCCCGGCGCATCACCCATCGGCACGTGGCGCGGACCTTCGACCTGGGCGAGCACTCGGGCCGCCTCTACCTGACCATGGAGTACGTGGAGGGAGAGAGCCTTCAAACGTTGATGGAACGCGAGCACACGGTGCCTCCCGCGCGGGCGGCGCGGCTGGTCCTGGCGCTCTGTGAGGGCCTGGCGGCGGCGCATGCCGCGGGCGTCGTGCACCGGGACTTGAAGCCGGCCAACGTCCTGGTGGAGGCCCGTGGCCGCGTGGTGCTCACCGACTTCGGCATTGCCCGGGCATTGGCGGGCGAGGGGGCTTCGCGCACGCAGGGACTGGTGGGCACGCCCATGTACATGGCGCCCGAGCAACTGGAGAGTGGCGAGGTGGATGCCCGCGCCGACCTCTACGCCACGGGCCTGGTGCTCTACCAGTTGCTCACCGGAACGCCTCCGTTCGCCGGTGATTCGCCCATGGTCGTGGCCATGGCCCGTCTGAGGCAGCCGCCGCCCGATCCACGCCTGCTGGCGGCGGTGCCGGATGCGCTGGCGGAGTTGGTGCTCGCGTGCTTGTCGCGTGAGCCCTCCGGCCGGCCGCAGGACGCGGCCTGTGTGGCGGATGCGCTGAGGCAGTGGCTTGGCTCTGTCGGCGAGGCCATTGAGGCCGAACATGCCCATGGCGTGCACCTCGGGACGAGAGGAAACGCGATGGGGGGCGATAGCGTGTCCTCCGTGGTGGGAAGTCACGGCTCGTCCACGCCAAGGTCCAGCGGCGCTTCCCAGGTTTCGGCTGCTACCCATGGCGCGTCCACGCCACGGCCCAGCGGTTTCGGTCATGACTCGATGTCCTCGGGCGGGCTGGTCGCTCGCACGCCGTTGCGCCCGGATGAGCAGTCGCTGGCGGTGCTGCCGCTGCGCTTCCTGGGCGCTTCGGACCAGGCGTTTCTGGGCGACGGCGTGACCGAGGCGCTCATCGACGTGCTGTCGAAGACGCGGGGGCTCCGGGTGCAGAGCAGCGGGGCCACGGAGCGTTTCCGGCAGGAGCGGGACCCTCGCGTCGCGGCGCGCGAGCTGGGAGTGGAGTTGCTGGTGGATGGGACGCTCCAGGCCGCGGGCAAGACGGTGCGCGTGACGCTCCGGGTGGTGGAGGGCGCGTCGGGCACGCAGTTGTGGAGCGGTCGTTTCGACGATGCGGATGACGACCCATTCCAGCTCCAGGACCGGCTGGGGCAGCGTCTGGCGGAAGCCCTGCGCGGCGAGCTGACCCTCCTGGCCTACCGCTCCACCGTGCCAGCGGAGGCCCTTGCCCTCTACCGGCAGGCGCTCTCCCGGATGCTCGCGCACTCGATGACGGGGGAGTTGAAGGACGAGGTCATCACGCCGCTCGAACAGCTTCACGACTCGGTGCCTGGCTTCCCGCACGCGGCGGCGCAGCACGCGGTGGCGACGCTTCGGGCGGGCTTCATCAGCTCCTTGGCGGACGAGGTCGACTGGGATGCCTTGGCGCGGACCAGCCTGGAACGGGCCCGCCAGGTGGCGCCGGAACTCGTGGAGACGAAGCTGGCCCAGGCCATCCTGGCCACCCGCGAAGGCCGGTGGCGGGATGCGGTGGTGGCCCTGCGCACGGCGCTCGACACGGCCCCCACGTTCGCGCCCGCGCTCCAACTCCTCGGCAACCTCCAATGCGAGGCGGGACGCGTGGACGAAGGACTGCCGCGCTTGAAGCTGGCCTACGCACTGGAGCCGGGCATGGCCATCTGCCTGGTCGAGGTGGCGCGGTGCAGTGCGCTGCGAGGCGACGACGCGACCTACCAGTGGTGCATGGCGCGTCTGAACAGTCAGCCCCTGCTGGGCATGGCGGTCCTCATCCTCCGCATGCGGGTCGCGGCTTGGAGGGGCGACATGGACGATGTCCGCCAGTGCCGGGACGCGTTGAACGAAGACCCGAACCACATGGCCTCCTACGTGGCCACCTACTGCTCGGCGGCGCTGGGCGAGGTGTCGGTGGAGGCCGCGATGGCCACCCTGGACGGCATGCTCACCCGGCAGCAGGTGAACTCGCGCTTCACGTCGATGGTGTGTCAGCTCGCGGCGGAGCTGATGTGCATCCGGGGCGCGCCCGCCGAGGCGCTGCGTTATCTCCAGCAGGCGGCGAACCTCGCGCTCATCGACCTGGAGTGGATGGACCGCTGCCCGGCGCTGACGCCCCTGCGCGCGCAGCCCGGCTTCGCGGAGGCGCGGCGCAAGGTGCGCTCTCGCGTGGAAGCCATCTGGTCCGCATGACGCGCTCCTCGGCGCCTGTCCGCGGATCTCCGTGACGGCGGGGAGCCGGACGTAGCGCGCGGGGGGACACCCGCTACGCCAGCCGAGGCATGCGGCCGTGCTTGCACTCCACCAGGAACCGGTGGAGCGACTCCTCGGACCATTCGTGCAACAGCAGCCGGAAGCCCCCGCGCGTAACACCCGCATCGGCTTCACGCTGGCGGACACGTCGTCCCGCCAGGGGCCCCGATGCGTGTCTCGCGCCGGGGGAGGATGTGGCGCCGCGAGAGTATCAGTTCGCCAAATTTACATGGAGTAGGGGTCTAAATTGATTTCAGCAATTTACATGGAGAGGTGATTGACCCTGAGCTTCGCGCTCGGGCACGCTTTGCGTCCATTCGCCAGCGTTGCTCGGAGGAAGCCCGTGTCTGTTCAGAGTCCAGGAGAGCCAATCCGGCCCACGGCAGAAACGCTGGATGGCGCGATTGGCGCGGCGGTTGCCGCACTGGAGCAGCTTCCCGTCGCGGAGATGCTGGCTTCCACGGGAGCGGGCGTTCATTCGGTGGACTCGCCGGCGGCGGCAACGCTGGTTCTCCTCGCGCTGGCCGAGAGCGAGGGGGCTGCGAATGCGCATGGGATGTCTTGCGTGCGGCGGCTGCTCTCCAGTCGCGCGTCGACCGGCCTCTGGCGTTTCTCCCCGGATTCGGCACGGTCGGAAGCGGGGGAGTCGGCCCGTGCGCTGGTGGCGTTGAGGCAATGGAACATGCCGCTGGACCCACCCCCGGCGCTCGCTGCGCTCCTGTCGCGCGACGCAGCGCAGACATCGTCCGAGTCAGGGGCGGCGGCCAGCGAGGGCGTTCCTCCTGAAGCGGATGTCGCCACGACCGCGGACCTACTGCTCCTGGCGGCGCACGAAGGGCGGTCGCTACCGGGCCGCGCCGCGCTTGTTTCCGAGAAGGTTCGCACGCAGGGGCTTCTGGGCTGCGCACGCGGCGAGCCCGCGGTTTCGCCTTTCCTGCTGGGCTACCTGCTGACGCGCTGGGTTCGTCACGTGGGTGACCACTGGCAGCTCGCGGTCCCCCTTCGGGCAGAACTCATTTCGCTCTGGGAGAAGGGGGAGGTGCGCGGCGCGGTCAATGTCGCCCTCGCGATGAGCGCCCTGATGAACCTGGGGCGCCCCACGGACGTCAACCTCTTCGAGCGGACGTTGGATTCCATGGCGTCCCTGCTGCTGAGCGGGCAGAGCGGGGAGGGACTCTGGCCCGTGGCGCCGCTGTACGAGGCCGAGGACGTCGTCTACGGCTCGCTCGAGGCATCGGCGGCGCTGTGTGTCGAAGCGCTCGTCCGGTACGTCCGAATCGCGCGCATCGCGGCGGACCGGACCGACAACTTCCTCCCGGGGGCGCTCCCGCCTCGGTCGGGCACCTGGAAGGAGACGTTGGCGGCCTTCGACAATGATTATCCGCCCGCGCTGTTTTCTCCCGAGTCGCGAGCCCGCCTGCTCGCGCTGGGCGAATGGCTGCCCGCGGCGCTGGAGGGCGATGGAGGCTTCGAGGTCCGGCTGCTGGAGGGGACGCCTCGGGTGGACTTCATCCTGGGAATCAAACACGACGGTCAGGCGCTGCTTGCTGGCAGGCATCCTCACTCAGAACTCCCAGCGCCCTTGTTCGCCGCTCCCGAGTGGCGGCGCATTCGCGACTTCGCGCGAGGATGGGCTGAGCCGGGTGGGCTGCTCGACCGGGAAGTCGACGCGTTCTGGCTGGAGTTCGACCTGGATGCGCCAGTGGCCTCGCCTCCGCTGCCCATCGTGTTCCTCTGCACACGGGACCAGCCTGTCGCCGTCAACGAAGAGCTCCACCGGCGGAAGTCGGATACCTACCGCGCGACGCTCCACGCGGGGCTTCCGCTCTTGCGTGGGGATGAGGCGCCGCTCACGCCAGAGCTTCAACGGGGAATGGATGTCTGCATCGAGGCGCTGCCTCCCGGTGCACACCTCTATGCGGCCTGCGTGATGATGTCGCGGCGCAGCAAGAACCTCCGCTTCACGCTCAAGAACGTGCCTCCCGAGAGCATGGTGTCGTACCTGGAAGCCGTGGCGTGGCCTGGAGACATCCAGCAGCTGCGGGACACCCTCGCGTGGGTCCTCCCGCTCGGCGTCAATCGCTTCATGCTCAACCTGGACCTGGCGCCGCAACTGTTGCAGACGCTGGGGCTCGAGTGCTCGTTCCAGGGACGTGCGCAGCCCGCCGAGGAACCCCGGTGGCAACGCCTGCTCGACGAACTCGTGACGCGGGGGCTCTGCGCACCCTCACGGCGTGACGCGCTGCTGGCGTGGCCGGGGCGCACGCAGGTCAACCTGCCCGCTGGCTCGGCCACGCGAGAGAGTGTCTTCGATAAGCGGCTCGCGCACGTCAAGCTGGGCTTGACGGGGGCCCCGGTGATTGAGGCCAAGGCCTATCTGGCCACACATCGCACGTCTGAGCTGCTCCGGCCGCGCTGAGTCGTCATCTCCGGGGCCTGGATTGACGCTCGGGGATACGAATTGATACGTTGAATTCTGAATATTCATAATGGGCAGGCTGTGCAGACTTTCATCGAGCACCTGGGCCACACTTCTTTTGTCATTCAGCGCGGTCCTCTGAGGGTTCTCATCGACCCGGTGCTGGTGCTGCGGGAGCTGGAGTTTCGGCAGCCTGCGTGTCCCGCGTGGTTCTTCGATGACCTGTCGTCGGTGGACGCGGTTTTCTTCTCCCACGCGCACGACGACCATCTCCATCCACCCAGCCTGTTGGGGCTTCGCGAAGACGTCGCCCTCTACTTCCTCGACAGGCCGAAGCCGGGCGCGGCGCCCGAGTCGAGCGCTCGCGCGATTCTCACGGCGCTGGGCTTTCGCAATCTCCATCCCTTCCTGGAGGGGGACGTCGTCGAGCTGGCCCAGGACCTGCGCATCCACATCCTGCCCGCGCAGTCTTCGGGGGAGGGCGAGGAGCAATGTGCCCTGCTGGTGGAGACGCCGGATGTGCTGGCGCTGGACGCGGTGGACGTGACGGATTCACCCCGGACGCGCGAAGCGCTGGAGTCCTTCCGGGGCCGGGTTGATGTCGCGTTCGTTCCCACGGGGGCCTCGGTCCAGTGGCAGGGCTTTTGGAATCAGATGGACTCCGTGGGAGCGCTCGCGTTCTGTGACTGGTTGAAGCCAGCGCGTATCGCGACCTGTGGGGGCACGCTGTCCATGGCGGGGCGGCCGCGGGAAGACCGCCTGGAGCGCTACCCGGTCGACCGGGCGCATTGGATGGCCGCTGCGGTGTCGCGCGCTCATGACTCGGCGCTCCTGCCCTGGAAGCCTCCGTATCGGCTCGTCTATGGCGAGCACGTCCTGGAGCGCTGTGCGCTGCTGCAGCCCGGCCGTCGTTTCGAACCGGCGCGGGGGCAGCGGCGTCCTCAGGCCCTGCTGACGACCTTCTTCACGGGATATCACCCGAGCAAACCCATTCAGCGTTGGGGATGGGGAGACAACAACGACCTCGTGCGTTGGCTGGAGCCGTTCGAGGCCATCCGGGAAGTGGTGCGCGCATCCACCCGCGACCTGCGCTACTGGCTGGAGCGGTGCCAGATGTCCGTCAACAAGACCCCCGCGGCGGTCCTGGCGCCCCGGACGCTCCGCTACCTCGTGGAAGGCAAGGCCTTCGAGCTCGCGGCGAGGCTGGTCTCGCTCCTCCCGTCGAAGGTCTCGGAGCCCACGGACATGGATGCTGGCTACTTCGCCGCTGTCGAGGCCGCGCTCCTGTCTGAGCCGGCGCTCGAGGAGCCGCAGCGGGTGGACCTGGCGGCCTGCCTGTGGATGGACCGGGGCCTGTTCCACATTCAGTGCATGTCACGCCGGATGAAGGAGCTGGCCCGCCGTGACGAGCGCACCGAGGCGCTTCGCGCGAGCCACGTGTCGGTCCTGCGTGACAGCCTCCTCCAGCGCCGCCCGGTGTTGGGGCCCTACCACCTGCGAGTCACGCGAGACTTGGCGCGGCTGCTGGACGCGCGCCCGCTGTCGCCGGAGACGTCCGAGGTCCTGTGTTACGCGAGCCCGGCGGGCATCCGCTATCAGCCGCTGTCGACGCTCGAGGCACTCCTGCTGGACCAGTGTGACGGACGCACGGTCGCCGAGATGGTCGGCGACGTGAGCGCGGCCCTCTCCCTGCCTCACGATGACGTCCGGTCAGCCATCTTCACGTTCCTGTCCCATCTGTCGCACGAGTCGCCGTTGGTGCTCGACTGGAGTCACTGATGCAATTCCAAGATGCATTCACGTTCCCGACGCCGTTGTCCCCCGAGACGGAAGCCTCGGCGCGTGAGCTGTTGCGTGCGCAGCAGATGGGGCAGCTCGATCTGCTCATGGGCTGGGTCCAGCAGCCGGAGCGGCTCGGGAAGTTGGGGGGATGTGCCGCGGAGCTCCAGTCCCTTCTCTCCGAGGCGTTCGAGCTCGTCGAGCGCGCGCCGGCGCTGGCGCGTGAGTTCCTGGAGCACTGGAGCACGACGGTGCTGCTCGGCCGCTTGCTGGGGCCCGCCGCCGTCGGGCCTGGCTTGATTCAATGCCTGATGGGCAACCTCGCGTCCCTGCTCATCGTTCAGCGGCTGCGGGGAGAGGTCACCCACGGCGAAGCCTTCTTCGTGACGCCGCGGACCCTCTACTGCCTGCCTCGGGGGGAGCGGCTCGACGTGCGCGGCCCGGGCGAGGGGCGCGTCGTTTGGCACTTCTCTGGCGCGGAGTGCCTGCTCTCCGCGGAGGGGCACGCCGGCTCCGGGGTGCGCATCCCGCTGCCGCTCACGGGCGATGCGGCCGTGAGCATCCAGCCGTTGCCCTGGTCCAAGACCTGGAACGTTCCGGTGCTGGACGACAGCGAGATGCTCGGCATCACCGGCCGGCGCGACCAGGCGGGCATCCCGGACGATGGGAGCACGGGCTCCTGGCGGCCCATGCCCCTGCTGCAAAGCACGGAGGAGGCCTTCCACATTCTGGGAGAGCTGTGGCCCGAAGTGCTCGACTGGGCTCGCGTGTTGCTCCCCGCGCTCGTCGACATGGGCGGCCCGGAGAACCGGAGCGTGCGTTGCTCGTCCTCGTATGGGGCTGGCACGCCTGTCTTCCTCACGCGCGTGGCCAACGGCCTGGAGCATGCGGAGGACCTGGTCCACGAGCTGCAACACGAGCGCATGTATCTGCTGCTCGACTCGCGCGCATTCGGACGGTGGGACGACTCACGTCCCGAGTTCGTCTCCGCCTACCGCACCGACCCTCGCCCCATCCGAGGCGTGCATCTGGGCCTGCACTCCTTCCTGGCGGTGAACCGGCTCCGGCTGCTGGCGCTGGACAGGCCCGAGTTCAAGCAGCGGGAGTGGCGCTTCCAACTGCTCAAGTCACACCGCTGCAACCTGCTCTCCTTCCGGACCCTCCTGGACTTCGAGCGTCCCACGCCCGAAGGGCGCGTGCTCCTCGCGCAGATGGCCCAGGCCCTGAGTGAGCAGCATCCGCTCATCGAGCGTGTCGCGGACGCGGACATGGACCAGGCCTTCGACGCCTGGATGAAGCAGCACTTCTCGCGGGTGGCCGCCAGCGGCCCCGTGGTGAATGACGCCGAGACATACATGGACTGGCGCGAGGCGGCAGTGCTCGCGGCCCGCTATTCCCAGCACGCCGGAGGTGCCGCATGAGGGTCCCAGGGTTGCGTTATCGCGACGAGTGGCTTCCCAACTTCTTCCCCGCGAAGCAGGTGGGCCCGGACCACTTCGTGCGGCTGTCCCGGACGGGCGCCATGCAGTTGCTGTCCGGCGCGGAGAATGCCCAGCTCGACGAAATCTCCATGGATGAGGCCCTGTTCGAGCGGCTCGAGCAGACCAGCCACCTCATCACCGCGCAGAACTCGTCGCGCGTGCTGGAGGACCTCAAGCGCTGGCATGACCGGACCTACGCGGGGCCGGGGCTCCATATCGTCGTGCTGTCGAAGCGGTGCAACCTCAACTGCACCTACTGCCACATGAACCCGGAGAACATCTCCGCGGACTCCAAGCGCTTCGACATGCAGCCCGACGTCGCGGATGCCATCATCCGCTTCGCGCTCGGGTCTCCGGCCCCCTTCCTGGGCTTCGAGTTCCAGGGCGGCGAGCCCTTCTTGAACTTCGAGGGCATGAAGTACTTCGTCGAGGAGGCCCGCAGGCAGAACGAAGCCGTGGGCAAGCGGCTCCGCTTCTCCGTGGTGAGCAACCTCATGGTCGCCACCGACGAGCACATCGCGTACTGCAAGGAGAACCGCATCAACGTGTCGTATTCGTTGAACGGTCCCGAGGACATTCACGACTCATTCCGAGTCACGCGGAGCGGGGCGGGCAGCTTCCGCAAGGTCATGGAGCGGCTGACCCACTTCCGCGACCGATACCCCGGGGTGCTCAGCGCGTCGCCCCTGTGCGTGGTGGGGGCCTCCAACGCCAAGGAGCTGAAGCGCACCATCGACTTCTATCATGCGGAGGGCTTCAAGGACCTCGCCATCCTGAAGCTCAAGGCCCTGGGCAACGCCCGCAAGGAGAAGCTGCCCTTCGACATCAAGGACTTCCTCCACTACTACCTGGACGCGCTCGACTACATCTACGAGAAGAACCGCCAGGAGAACGAGAACTACTCCGAGCGCGTGGTCCGGGTCGTCCTGGCCAAGATTCTCCAGTCGACGGATACGGGCTTCGTGGACTGGCGCAACCCGGTCGGGGACTTCGGTTCGGCCATCACCTATGACCATGACGGCGAAATCCTGCCGTCGGACGAAGCCCGTTCGATGCGCTCCGAGTTCGGCTTGGGCAACGTGAAGGGGACGACCTATGACGCGCTCATCCGCAACAAGGCCACGTTCCGGTCCATGAACCTGTCGCTGCGGGATCGTGACCCGCAGTGCCGCGAGTGCGCCTTCAATCCCTACTGTGGCGTGCTGCCGGTGCTCGACTATGCCCGGACCGGGGACGCGACGCCGCGCCCCCATGCGTCCGAGGAATGCCTGCAGACGTTGGCGGTCGTGGAGTGGGTCCTGCGCAAGCTCGTGGAGGACCCCATCCCCCTGCTGCGGATGATGCCTGGAATGGACGCCGCCCTGGTGGAGATGGCCAACGGTCTGCCGACAGAGTCTTCCTCGCAGGCCATGCCGCCGATGCTGAGCGTGCAGAGCGGCTGAGGCCAGCCGGGGCTGGCGCCCTCGCCGCCGCTCAGGCGGGGCGCAGCCGCCCGGCGGCGAGGTCCGTGAGCGCGCCGAGGACTTCTTCCTCGGTGATGTCGTCCATGCTCCCGTTCCCGGTGGGCTCGCGGAAGGCCGGCGTGAAACGGAAGCCCCATTGCTGGGGGGAGGTCGTTCCGAACAGGCCCACTGAGGGGAGCCGGAAGAAGTCCGCCGCGTGCAGCATGCAGGAGTCGATGCCGAGGAAGCCATCACAGGCGCCGAGCAGCGCCATGGCGACATCGAGTGGGGCGCCTGCGACGGACAGCACGCGGCCTTCATGGACCATGGGCGCCAGTTCCGTGGCGTTGTAGTCCACGTTGAGCACGAGCCATTCGGGGTGGGCTGCCAGGAAGCCATCCAGCACGGCGCGGTAGCGGGCGACGGGCCACTGTTTCCGGGAGCCGGTCTCCGTATGGAGCGCGAGCACCTTGGCCCCATCGGGGACGCTGTCACGAAAGCGCCTGGCGGCCTCGGTGGCCTCGGCCGTCAGCACGGGGGCCTGGGCGAAATCCTCCAGCCGCAGGGTGGGATCCACCTGCTGGGCCAGCGAGAAGAGCCGGTCCGCGGAATGCTGGGTTTCTTCACCCCGGACCCACTGCTTGTAACGGCGATACAGGCCGACCGTCTCGGTGGCCGCCGGAAACCCCTCGAGCAGCTCGGAGACACCCGTCGCGTGCCAGGTGTTGAAACAGACAAACAAGTCGCAGGCCCCCACCGCCTGCCGGAGCATCTCGGCGTCGATGCTCCGCTCCGTGCCTTGCGTGGTCGCGCGGACCTCGTGAATCTTCATGAGCCCGAGCTCTTGATAGAAGAACAGGCTTGAATCACCTGGCGCACCCACCAGTCTGATTCGACCCGGGTACAGCTGACTCAGGGCTCGCAGGGCGGGCAGGGCGAGGAGCCGGTCCCCAATCCCATTCAGGTGAAATACGACGGGGGCTTGGGCAGAACGAAGTTTCTGCTGCATGGAGGGGGCAATCCTTGCGTCAAGACATCCTGCTCCCGGCGTGCCGGGTGGGGTCACCGGGGCGCAGGGACCTGCTAGAACCAGCCGTCAGACGTGTGGTTGGAGTGCTCCCACGGATAATCGACGGGGGCGACCGCGCGCGCGGAGATCTGGGCGAAGTCACCGCGACCCAGGATGATGCTCAGCTGGCTGCGGAGCGCGTCCACCTTCGCGGGATCCAGCTGCTTGTACGTCACCACCTCGGGCTTCAGATCGACGTTGCTCTCAACCATGAGGGACTCCTGGGGAGGTGAATCAAACCACACGCGCAGCACGAGCTTGTCGCGGGAGGCGCCGGTCTCCAATCCCATCCAGGTGGAACACCACCGGGGCTTGGAGCGAGTGATGCTCCTGCGGCGGGGAGAGGGCAATCCTTGCGTCAAGGCAACCTGCTCCCCGGTGCCCAGGGATGGGCGCCGGGGAGCAGAGACCTGCTAGAACCAGCCGTCAGACGTGTGGCTGGTGTGATCCTGCGGCTCCTTGACGACCGCACGCGCGGACATCATGGGGAACTCGCCACGACCGAGGATCATGCTCAGCTGGCCGCGGAGCGCGTCCACCTTCGCGGGATCCAGCTGCTTGAACGTCACCACCTCGGGCTTCAGAACGATGTTGCTCTCAACCATGAGGAACTCCTGGGGAGGTGAATCAAAACACACGCGCGGCACGAACTTGTCGCCGAACGTGCCGAGTCTGACGCCAGTGGATGCTCGCAGCTCGGATCCCCAAGGGTATGGCGTACCTCGAACGAATGTCCAGGCGTAGACGTGTTTTCGATGAAATAAATGCTACACGGGAGATTCGGCGCGTTTGACCCGGGTACGGCTGACTCAGGGCTCGCGGGTTGGGAAGGGCGAGGAGCCGGTCTCCAATCCCATCCAGGTGGAACACCACCGGGGCTCGGAGCGAGTGATGCTCCTGCGGCGGGAAGGGGGCAATCCTTGCGTCAAGACAACCTGCTCCCCGGTGCCCAGGGATGAGCGCCGGGGAGCAGAGACCTGCTAGAACCAGCCGTCAGACGTGTGGCTGGTGTGATCCTGCGGCTCCTTGACGACGACGGCGCCCGCGCGAGCGGAGAGCGTGGGGAACTCGCCACGACCGAGGATCATGCTCAGCTGGCCGCGGAGCGCGTCCACCTTCGCGGGATCCAGCTGCTTGAACGTCACCACCTCGGGCTTCAGAACGATGTTGCTCTCAACCATGAGGAACTCCTGGGGAGGTGAATCAAACCACACGCGCGGCACGAACTTGTCGCCGAACGTGCCGAGCCTGACGCCAGTTGATGCATTCAGCTCGGATCTCGAAGAGTACGGTGAACCCCGAGCGAATGTCCAGGCTTAGACATGTTTTTGATGAAATGTCTGCCAGCTTTGAAAATTCGCGGACTTGGGTGTTCTCGGGCGCCGGGCCTGGGCCTTTGTGGTGATGCGCATCGCCGAGGTGCACGCCGCATGGCATGCTCTTGCGCGAGAGGGTCATGGATACAATTCGTCAGGACATCCGGTTTGGCGCCAGGTTGTTGCTCAAGAGTCCGACGTTCACCCTGGTCGCGATGATGACGCTGGCGCTGGGGATTGGCGCGAGCACGGCGATATTCAGCGTGGTCAACTCCATCTGGCTGCAGCCCATGCGTTTCCCGCATGAGGAGCGTCTGGTGATGGTGTGGGACTCGCTTCCCAAGGCGGGTGTCGAGCGGAGCGAGACATCCCTGGCGACGCTGGAGGACTGGACCGCGCAGGCGGGGGTCTTCGAGCACGTGGCGGGGATTGTTCCGCGAAGCTTGAACATGGGCGGCGCGCTGGAGCCGGAGCGGCTCCAGGCGTTTCGGGTGGGCGCCGCGCTGTTCCCCGCGCTGGAGGCGAGGCCCTCGCTGGGCAGGGCGTTCTCCGCGGAAGAAGACCGCGTGGGTGGCGAGGCGGTGGTGGTGCTGTCGGACGCGTTGTGGCGGCGCCGGTTTGGTGGCGCGCCCTCCGTGCTGGGTGAGTCCGTCACGCTGGATGGTGAGCCCTACACCGTCGTGGGCGTGATGCCGAAGAGCTTCGACTTCCCGCCTGGCGCCGAAGCCTGGGTGCCGCTCGCGCCGACGCAGGCGGAGCTGGATGCGCGCGGGGACCGGAAGGTGCGGGTGGTGGGCCGCCTCAAGCCTGGCTTCTCCGTGTCGATGGCGGAGGACGCCCTGCGGGTCCTCGCGGGGCAACTGGCGGAGCGGTACCCCGACACGGATTCGGAGCGCACCGTGCGGCTGACGTCCGTGCGCGAGGCCTACCTGGGGCCCTTGAGGCCGCTGCTCATCACCCTGGCGGGCGCGGTGGGCTTCGTGTTGCTCATCGGGTGCGCGAACGTCGCGAGCCTGCTGCTGGCGCGCGCGGCGGCCCGGCGGCGGGAGCTGGCCATTCGTGGGGCGCTGGGGGCGAGCCCCACGCGCCTGATGGTCCAGGCCCTGACCGAGAGCGTCTTGCTGTCGCTCCTGGGCGGGGGATTGGGAATCCTGGGCGCGCTGTGGGGCACGCACATGATTGCCACCATGCTGCCGCCCGGGTTGGCGGAGCGCCTGCCAGGGTGGCAATCCATCCAGGTGGATGGAGGGGCGCTGCTGTTCTGTGTCGGGCTGTCCGCCATCACCGGGGTGCTGTTTGGTCTGGCGCCCGCGTTCCAGATGTCGCGGCAGAACCCGTTGGAGGCGATGCGGGAGGGAGCGGGCGCCACAGCGGGGCGAAAGCGCATCCGCTCGGCCCTGGTGACGGCGGAGGTGGCCCTGGCCTTGATGCTGGTCGTCGGCGCGAGCCTGATGCTTCGAAGCCTCTACCAGCTCCAGGGGACCTCACCCGGCTTCGCCGCCGAACGCGTGTTCTACTTCGACGTCACGCTGCCGGAGACCAAGTATCCGACGGACGCCGAGCGGGTGCGCTTCTTCCATGCGCTGCAGGAGCGGTTGTCCTCCATGCCGGGAGCCCAGGCCGTCTCGGCGGCGAGCCTGCCGCCCATCAGCCGTCGCAGTCAGAGCTCGAACATCTATCCGGATGGGCAGCCGAAGCCGCTGCCCGGGCAGCTGCCCGAGGCCAGTCAGCGCGTCATCTCCCCGGGCTATTTCCGGACCATGGGCATCCCCTTGCACGAGGGGCGCGATTTCAACGCGTTGGACATTGAGGATTCGCCCCGGGTCGCGATGATCAACTCGGCCCTGGCGCGGCGCTTCTGGCCCGGGGAGTCGCCGCTGGGCAAGCGCTTCTTCACGGGCGGCACCGAGCCGTGGGAGGTCATTGGCGTGGTGGGGGACGTCCGGACGCTGTGGCGCGGGCAGGTGCGTTCATCCGTGCCGGAGTTCTACCTGCCGCTGGCGCAGGCCCCACGTGACGCGATGGTGATGATGGTGACCGTGGGAGGGACGGGAGCGGCTGCGTCGTCGCTGGCGCTGTCCTTGCGTGAGGGAATGGCGTCGTTGGACCCCGAGCAGCCACCGCCGTCGCCGCGGCCTTTGGAGGAGCTCATCGCGGAGTCGTTCGGCTCCAGGCACCTGCTGGCCGCGCTGCTGGGGTTCTTCGCGTGCGTGGCGCTGCTGCTGGCCGCCGGGGGCGTCTACGGCATCATGGCCTACTCCGTCACCCAGCGGCGGACGGAGATTGGCGTGCGCATGGCGCTGGGCGCGCGGGAGGGGAGCATCTTCTGGTTGATATTGAGCCAGGCGCTGCGGCTCGCAGGGCTGGGGGTCATCATCGGCTCCGTGCTGGCGCTGGTCCTGGCGCGGGGCCTGTCGAAGTTGCTCTTCGAGGTCAGCCCCGCGGACCCGCTCGTCTTCCTCGGGACGGCTTGCGTGCTGCTCTTCGTGGCGCTGGTGGCGGGCTACGTGCCCGCCTGGCGCGCCGCGCGCGTCCCGCCCAGCATGGCCATGCGCGAGGAGTGAGGGCTCAGGCGGCGATGAACTGCCGTTCCACGAGGCGCTTGTAGAGGCCATCCTGGGTGATGAGCGCCTCGTGGTTTCCGTGCTGGACGACGCGGCCCTGGTCCAGCACGAAGATGCGGTCGACGCCCGCCACGGTGGACAGGCGGTGGGCGATGATGAGGGTGGTGCGTCCCACCATGAGACGGTCCAGCGCCTCCTTGACCAGGTGCTCGCTTTCGGAGTCCAGCGCGCTGGTGGCTTCGTCCAGGATGAGCAGCCGCGGATCCTTGAGGACCGCGCGGGCAATGGCGACGCGCTGCTTCTGCCCTCCGGAGAGCTGGATGCCCCGCTCGCCGACGCGCGTGCGGTAGCCTTCTGGAAACCGGCTCACGAAGTCGTGGGCATTGGCGACGCGGGCCGCGGCTTCCACTTCCGCATCGGTGGCGTCGGTGCGTCCGTAGCGGATGTTGTCGGCGATGCTGCCCGAGAAGAGCGTGGGCTCCTGCGACACGATGCCGATGTTCTGACGGAGCCAGCGGACGTCGAGCGTTCGCAGGTCCGTCCCATCGACGAGGATGGTCCCCCGCTCCGGATCGTAGAAGCGCATCAACATCGAGGCGACAGTCGACTTGCCCGCGCCCGAGTGTCCCACCAGCGCCACGACTTCACCGGGGGCTACGTCCAGGTCCAGGCCTTGGAGGACGGGCACGTCGCGGCGCGTGGGGTAGCTGAAGCTGACGTCGCGGAAGCGCAGGTGACCTTCCATGTTCGCGGGCCGCTCGCCGCCGCTGACGGCGATGGCGGGCGTACGGTCGATGAGCTCGAAGACGCGCTCGGTGGCGCCTCCGGCCTTCATGAACTCCGCCCACAGCTCGCTCAGGGCGCCGACGGCCATGACGACCATCAGCGTGTACATCAGGAAGGAGGTCAGTCCACCCACCGTGATGTCGCCCGAAACGACCATGTGCGTGCCGTACCAGAAGACGAGCAGGGTCGAAGCCAGGCCGGTGAAGCCCGTTCCTCCCATGAAGAAGCCCGAGGAGACGATTCTCGTGCGCGCCAGCGCCAGGGCCTTGCCGATGGCACGGCCATAGCTCCGGCGCTCCGCGTTTTCGGCGACGAAGGCCTGGACGGTTTGAATGCCGTAGAGGGACTCGGCGGCGACTTCATTGGCTTCGGCCACCGCGGCCTGGGCGTCTCGCGCGAGCTGCCGGGCCTTGCGGCCGTAGAACAGCGCCCCCAGCGTCACGGGGGGGACGACCGCCAGCATGACGAGCGTCAACCGGGGCGAGGTGTAGAGCAGCAGCGCCAGCCCTCCAATCAACGTGGTCGCGTTGCGGAGCATGATGGCGATGTGCGTACTCACGGCGCCCTGGATGAGGGCGGTGTCCGTGGACAGCCGGCTGGTGAGGCCGCCTGTGCGGTGCTGGTCGAAGAACGCGATCTCCTGCTCCAGCAAGCTGCGATACAGCCGCTCCCGCAGGTCGCTGACAATGCGCTCACCCGCGATGTTGAAGAAGGCGAAGCGCAGCCCGATGGCCACCGACTGGATGAAACACACCCCCAGCATCCACAGGGTGGTGTCGTTCACCATGTCGAGCGTGGCGGTGGTCAAGGCTTCGTCGAGGATGACCCGGATGGCCTGTGGGAAGAGCAGGCCTCCCGCGCTCCCGATGAAGAGGAAGCACGTGCCGAGCAAGAGCAGCCTCCACTCGGGACGAGCCAGTGCCAGGACGCGACGAAGGGATGCGTGGCTCAGCGGCGGATTCTGAATCAAGCCCATTTCACGCAGGCTAGTCCAGATGCCGCCAAAGTTGTAATCCCGACAAAACTTGTGATGCAGGGGCCGGCACATGTCTCGCGCCGGGGCCCCTGGGCTTCAGGGCCTACTGCGCGGTGCCCTTGGCCAGCTCGGCGACATAGGCGGCGGCAATCTTGGAGAACTTGAGCGCGTGCGCGGCGCTGCTGTCGGAGTTCAGCAGGGTGTCCCTGGGGGTGTGGATGTTGGGATTCTTCTGGGCGACGGTCCCCTCGAAGGGGATGGAGGCCGCGTAGCCCTGGTTGTGCCAGGAGGCGTGGTCCGAGCAACCGTAGCCGCAGGTCGTGTCGATGTACTGCACGCCGACGTACGTCGTTATCAGGTTGCGGATGAACTGGTTCTGGGCGGCGTTCGTGTTGTCAATGACGATGCCCACATCCCTTGTGGCGTTGGGGTGCTTGTAGTTCGTCATGTCGAGTTGCATCACCCCCACGACGTTGATGTTGTTGCTCTTGTGGGAGAGGGCGATTTCCCGCGAGCCGCGCAGGCCCGTCTCCTCCGCGGCGTAGGCCATGAACTTCACCGTCCGCTCGGGGCGGTAGTTGCGAGCCATGGCGGCGCGGATGACTTCGGTGAACGTCGCGATGCCGGACGCGTCGTCATCGGCGCCAGGCGCGGCGCTGGTGGTGCTGATGGAGTCCAGGTGTCCGCCCACCACGACGACCTCGTTGGACAGCGTGGTGCCGGGGATGGTGAGGATGACCGAGGGCTGCCGCCAGCCCGCGTGCGGGTAGTACGTCACGGTGACGTCCGTGCGCCCCGCGCCGGTGGCGTAGCCCTGCCACTTCGCCAGGAGCATGGCCGCGGCGTCCACGCCCCCTTGCGAGCTCTGGCTGCGCGTGGGGAAGGCGGACAGGTCGGCGATGGTGGTGCGGATGTTCGCGGCAGAGAGCTCACCCATCAGGGTGTTCACGGTCGCGGCGTTGGTGAGGGTGTAGCTGACGGCCTTCTGGGTCGCACTGGGGGCTACGGGCGTCAGGGACGCCAGTGCTTCCTCCTTCGTCTCGTAGGTGATGAAGCCCGCGCACCGGTCGAACTTCTCGTGCATCATCAGCGCCAGCCGCGACAGCTGGGACTCCTTCAGTTGGAACACGCCCGCGTGCTCCTGCTGCTTGAGGGCGGTGGGCACGTTCCAGCCTTCGGCCGCGAAGGTCTCCTGCATGGGCGTGATGGCATCCGTGCCAATCGCAATCCAGACAGTCTTGTCAGCTGGCTTGGCCTTGATCGGCTCGGCAAAGGCCAGCGGGGCATTCAGCAGCAACAGCGAGACCGGCATCCAGGTCTTCATCCGCATTGCTCCTCCAGGGAGACGGCGTTGCGTCGCAGCACGGGGGACGTGCTGCGGAGAGGAGCCTCTGCTTTTCGAGAAATAAAGGCTTTCTGAGTCCTGGTCGGATTGTGAAAAAGAGGACACGCCCAGAGTGAAGTCGCGCTGGGCGGGCAGGCGCTTCGTTCCCCGCACCGCCTGAATCTCCGCGCCGGGCTGATGCATCCCTTTGTCGTAGAGTGGCGCCGCCGGCATGCGCTGGTGCGTGACCTGTGTGGCGTGGTTCCCGTCGGGAGGCAGGATGGCCATGGACTGCGACTGGCTCATCATCGGCTCGGGGTTCGGCGGCAGCGTCAGCGCTCTCCGGCTGGCCGAGAAGGGCTACCGCGTCGTGGTGCTGGAGAAGGGGCGGCGCTTGCGCGCCCCGGACTTCCCGAAGACGAACTGGGCGCTGAAGCGATGGCTCTGGATGCCCACGCTGGGGTGGCGGGGCCTGTTCGAGATGACGTTCTTCCGCCACGTCACCGTTCTGTCGGGCGTGGGCGTGGGCGGCGGCTCGCTCGTGTACGCCAACACGCTCCCCATCCCCCGGGACGACTTCTTCCAGGCCCCTTCGTGGGGCCACCTCGCCCCGTGGAAGGAGGAGCTGGCGCCGCACTACACCACCGCGCGGAGGATGCTGGGCGCCACGCCGAATCCCCTGCGCACCGTGCCAGACCAGGTGCTCCAGGACGTAGGCACGGACCTGGGCCGCACCGACTTCCAGCCCACCACCGTGGCCGTGTACTTCGGCGAGCCGGGCGTCACCGTGAAGGACCCGTACTTCAACGGTGAGGGACCGGACCGGACCGGTTGCACTGCGTGTGGCGGATGCATGCTGGGGTGTCGCTTCGACGCCAAGAACACGCTCGACAAGAACTACCTCCACCTGGCGGAGCGGCGCGGCCTCACGCTGCACGCAGACACCGAAGTCACCTGGGTGCGACCGCTGCCAGACGGGGGCTACGAGGTCGAAGCGCTCCAGGGGGCGCGGCGCTTCTTCCGGAAGAAGGTGCGGTTCACCGCGAAGCACGTCGTCTTCGCGGGGGGCGTGCTGGGCACCCTGGACCTGCTGCTCAAGTTGAAGGCGAGCCCGGACGGGCTGCCGCGCCTGTCGGACCGGCTGGGAGACGGCGTGCGCACCAACTCCGAGGCGCTCGTGGGGGTGGTGAGCGGCCGCAAGGGGCAGGATTTGTCACGGGGCATCGCCATCGGTTCCATCCTGCACACCGATGCCCAGTCGCACCTGGAGCCGGTGCGCTACTCGGCGGGTTCGGGCTTCTTCCGGTTGCTGATGGCGCCGCAGGTGTCCGGGGCCACGATGCTCCAGCGCTTCGTGCGGCTGGTGGGCCTGCTGGTCCGGCATCCGCTGCGCTTCCTCAAGGCGTGGTTCGTCCCGGACTTCGCGCGGCGGACGATGATTCTGCTCTACATGCGCACCCTGGAAGGGCACCTGCGCATGAAGCGCTCGCGGAGGCTGGGGCTGAGCACGGCGCTCCAGGAGGGCCCGGCGCCGAGCGCCAACATGCCGGAGGCGTTCGACCTGGCCCGGCGCGTGGCGGACAAGCTGGATGGCTATCCGATGACCATCGTCAGCGAGACCCTGCTGGGCATTCCGACGACGGCGCACATCCTGGGGGGCTGCTGCATGGGGGACTCGGCGGAGACGGGCGTCATCGACTCGCGGCACCGCGTGTTCGGCCATGAGGGGTTGTATGTGGTGGACGGCTCCGCCATCTCCGCCAACCCGGGCGTCAATCCGTCGCTCACGATTACGGCGCTGGCCGAGCGCGCGATGACCTTCATTCCCGCGGCCCGGACGGCGCCGCGGGACGAGGTGGCCGCGCCCGCGGGGCCCGTGTCCTCGGGCGCCCGCGCGAGCTGAGGCTACAGGCGGACCTGGAGCTCGTAGCGGCGGTTCTTCGCCTTCTTGGCGGCGGTGTCGTCGGGCTTCACCAGCGGCTTCTCGGAGCCGTAGCCCACGGCGATGATTTCGCCCCGGGGGATGCCGCGCGCGATGAGCTCCTTGACGATGGTCTCCGCGCGCTGCTCGCTGAGCTTCTTGTTCTTGGCCGCGTCACCGGTGGAGTCGGTGTGGCCGGAGACCTCGAACTTGTAGGACTTCACGCCGGCGGCGACGAGCTGCTTCTTGGCGTCGACGAGCGCGTTGGTCAGCTTCTTGAGCTTGGCGTCGCAGCCGGCATCGAGCTGGGCGGTGCCTGTCTTGAAGCTGCACTGGTTCTGCCGGCCCTCGTCCATCAGCTTGGTGTTGACGCGCTTCTCCACGGCGGACTTGCCGGCATCGCCCGCGGCCTTGGTGAGGGCGCCGAACCCGCCCTGCGCGAAGGCCACGCCGGGAAGGGTGAGTAGCGACACGGTGATGCACAGGGCCTTGAGCTTCATACGTGAGGACGCCTCCGTTGGATGGGCGGTGTTCGCCGGGCGGAAGGCTGCCCGGGGGCCGCGCCTTCGTCCAGCGGCGCGGTGTCTATTGGGAGGGGTGACAGGGGCCCGTCCGCCCGGCTGGTAAAACTTGCCTCGGTGCGTGAGGGGGGCAGCATGTCACCCCGGGTCCCTTCGCACAGCGAGGCAGGCGTGAGCAGCAGCAGTCGAACGGAGCGTTGGCGGCGGCTTCTTTCAGGTTACCGGGTGGGCTCGGAGAAGAAGCCGGTGGAGGAGCCGGCGCCCGTCCTGAGTGACATGGACGCGCTGCTCCAGGACGAGCGGACCGACTACGACCGGGACTATGACCGCATCGTCTTCTCCGCGGAGTTCCGTTGCCTGCACGACAAGACGCAGGTGTTTCCGCTGTCCACGAGCGACTACACGCGCACGCGGCTGACGCACAGCATCGAGGCTTCCTGTGTCGGGCGCTCACTGGGGAATCTGGCGGGACGGGGACTGCGGGCGCGCGACGTCATGGTGAATCCCTCGCACCTGGGCACCATCGTCGCGGCGGCGTGTCTGGCGCATGACATTGGCAATCCGCCCTTCGGCCACTCGGGTGAGGCGGCCATCCAGCATTGGGTGTCACAGCGGCTGGCGCGGCCCGGTGCCGAGGTGGACGGGCGGAAGAGCCCCTTCGAGACGGTGGAGCAGTGGCAGGACCTGGAGGCCTTCGAGGGCAACGCGCAGGGCTTCCGAATCCTCAACCGGCTTCAGTCTCGGGAGCGGCGGGGCGGCCTGCGCTACACCGCGGCGACGTTGGGGGCGATGAGCAAGTACCCGCGCGCGTCGGTGCTGCCGGGCGGGCGTGAGCGGGACAAGGGGCGCGTGTCTGAGAAGAAGTTTGGTTACTTCCAGGACGACGAGGCCCTGGCGCTGGAGGCGTACCGCGCCGTGGGCCTAGTGGAGCGGGAGGCTGGGGTGTTCTCCCGGCACCCGCTGGCGTTCCTCGTCGAGGCGGCGGATGACATCTGCTACGCGGTCATCGACCTGGAGGACTCGGCGAAGCTGGGGCTGATTCCCATCAAGGATGCGTGTGAGTTGCTGGACGCGGTGCTGCCTCGTCCGGTGAAAGGGCCTGTGCGCCCGCCGCCGTCGCATCCGGAGACGCGGCTGGCGCAGGCGCGAGCGCGGGCCATTGGCGAGCTCATCCAAGCCTCCGTGAAGGTGTTCCTGGAGAACGTGGAGGCGATGGAAGACGGGAAGTGGGAGACGCCGTTGGCCTCCGCGCGGGACGACGTTGCGAAGCCGCTGAAGGCCATCCGCAACCTCACGCGGCGCTACGGCTATGAAAGCGAGCGCGTGCTCCAGATTGAGAGCGCGGGTTTCAAGACGCTGGGCGGATTGCTGGACATGTTCGCGATGGCGGTCGTCACCGACACGCCGAACCGCGAGGAGAAGAAGCTGCGGCAATTGCTGCCACTGGACCTCTTCCAGCGTCCGGAGCACGTCCGGGACATGGCGGAAGCGCCCGCGTCCCGGGACGAAGCCATCACCGAGGCGGTGGCCCGTCTGTCCGAGTACCAGCGGTTGCTGTGCGTGACGGACTACATCTCCGGAATGACGGATGGCTTCGCCGTGGAGCTGTTCCAGCGGCTGTCTGGCATCAAGCTGCCGACGTGATTCGCGTGGCGTGCCTCAGTCCCCGGCGACGGCAATCTGCCAGTCGCCTTCGGGGGTGATGCCCACGCGCAGGCCGAGGTAGCTGCCCTGGTCCTTCATCCCCGCGATTTCCTCGTCCGGGTAGACGCCCTTGAGCGCGGCCCAATCCTTGTCGGACGTCGCGCCAGTGACATGGACGGCTGGCCAGAAGTAGAGATTGTCCTGCTTCGCGTAGGGCAGGTTCAGGACCTGGACGATGCGGGCCAGCTCCGGGTTGCCCAGCTTCTCCGCGGCGCGCCAGTACTCTCCCGCGTCGGTGCCGTCGCCGAAGGTGAACCGCACGGCCTTGCCGTTCTCGTCCGCCAGGGTGTTGAGCGCTGTGTAATCACAGGCCACCGCCGCGGCAATGATGCGCTGACGCATTGACTCCACGGGCGCTGGCAGCGCCGGGGAAGCCGGTGCTGCGCGCGGAGACAAGCTCGCCGCTGAGCAGGTGCCCTTCTCCGCGGCCGGCGCTCCCGTGTACTCGCCGACGCCCGAATCGGCGTTGGCCGCTTCGGCCGTTGCCGAGCCCGGCACCGCGGCATCCGGGCTGCCCGCGCCCTGGGACTCCGTGCTCGGAGCGGGGGAGGGCGTCTGTCCCTTGCCCGGTGCGGCAGGGGCGACAGGCGCAGCGACACCGGAGTCGACTCCGGCGGCGGGGCTCGAGGTTCGCTCGGTGCAGGCGACGAGCGAGGCGGCGACACAGAGAGAAAGCAGAGTAGTCCGGTTCATGGCCCGCCCGTTGTAGTCCAGCAGACACGCGGCAGGCTCCGGATTCCGCTGCTCAGCCGCCGCCTTTTGGTGACTCGATGACGACGGCGAAGGGGTCGAAGGGCTTGTCATCCTTCTTCTTCGCGCTCGGCATGCCGAACTCGCCGGTGGGGTGCTCAGGCCGGACCGACGTGTACGGGTCGATCTTCACCGGAACGCCAAACACCTTCGGGTTCTTCTTGGGGCCGTCGCTCATGCCGCCCATGCTACCGCAGCGGCCACCCGCCTGTTTGGCTGCACTGGCAAGGTGTCTTCTTGGGCATTCGGCCTGCCAGGGCGATACTTCCTGCCCATGTGTGGCCGTGTCACCGTCCGAACCTCTCCTGAGCAGATTGTCACCGGGCTGGGCCTCGCGGGCATCCGTACCGCGGTGGAACGCCCGCGCTTCAATCTCTGTCCCACGCAGTTGATGCCCGTGGTGACCAATGATGGCGCGCGGATGCTGGATGCCTTCCGCTGGGGGCTCGTCCCGTCGTGGGCGAAGGACCCCGCCATTGGCAACAAGCTCATCAACGCACGGGGCGAGACAGTGGCGGAGAAGCCCAGCTTCCGCTCCGCGCTCAAGCGGCGCCGTTGCCTCGTCGTGGTGGATGGCTGGTACGAGTGGAAGCAGTCCACGAAGCCGAAGACGCCGTACTACTTCCACCGCAAGGACGGGCAGCTCCTGACGCTCGCGGGGCTGTGGGAAGAGTGGACCGCGCCCGACACGGGCGAGGTGCTCAACACCTGCACCATCATCACCATCGGGCCCAACGCGCTGATGGCGCCCATCCATGACCGGATGCCCGTCATCCTCGAGCCGGAGGCCCAGGAGGTGTGGCTGCGTCCGGAGCCGCAGGAGTCCTCGGTGCTGCTCCCGCTGCTGGTGCCCTGCGCCGAGGAGTCGCTGGACGCCTACGAGGTGTCGCGCGTGGTGAACTCCCCCGCCAACGACACCCCGGAGTGTGTGGAACGCGTGGCCGCCTGATTCGCGTGGCTCAGGCGCGACGGCGGACCTTCGCGTCGAGGCTCCACGGCCCCGCGCCGATGAGCGCGATTCCGGCCATGACGGCGAGGTAGAGCAGCGCCATTTCCATGCGGCCGAAGGGGTCCGCGCGGTGCCGGTAGAGGGCCACTGCCATGGTGAAGCCCGCCATCGCCGCCGCCGGACGCGTGAAGAGGCCCACGGCCACCAGCAGCCCGCCCAGGAACTCCGCCATCGTCGCGCACCAGGCGAAGAACGTCGGAAACGGGAAGCCGAGCTGCGCCACGCCCGCCGCGAACTTGCTCATGTCGCCGGTGAGCTTGGGCAGGCCGTGCCCCAGCGCCAACGAGAGACCGAACACCACGCGGATCAACGTCAAACCCACCGCGGACTTACCCACCATGCTGTGTACCTCCCAGGTTGCCCGCGCATCCTCGCACGGCGACGTGCGTCACGCAGCGTTACGCGGAGCGCTTGGGCGCACGCATGTCGCTGATGGCCAGCGGATGCCGGGCGCCCTGAGGGGAGACGAGCGCGGCGCTGAGGACGAAGTCCTGGCCCATGCGGAGCTCCAGCGTGGTGGGGCCCTTGTAGGTGGTGCGCCAGTCCAACTCGACGCGGACGGTGCCCAGCAGCTCGCGGTCCACGGTGGTGGTGTCCAGCGCCTCGAAGAGGGCGATGGAGAGCGGCCCGGGAATCATCGGCAGCTCCAGCGTCACGGACTTCGTCGCGGGCACGGGGGTGTTGGCGGGGATGACCTCGTGCTGCGCGCCGCCGGGGACCATGATGCTGATGGGCATGGGCACCACGTCCGCCAGGCCGGTGATGCCGCGCGCCAGGTTCCGGCCGAGGATGGCCGCGCCCACCGCGACGCCGAGCTCCGGATTGACCTCTTTGTCGGAGGACATGCGCTTGAAGTGGGAGAAGCGCTGGCGGATGGCGGGCATGCGCGTCTGGCCGCCGACGAGGACCAGCTCGTCAATCTGCTCTGCCTTCAGCTTCGCGCGCTCCAGCACGTCGTCGCAGGCGGAGGCGGTGCGCTCGATGAGCTGGAAGGCCATCTCCTCCAGGCGCTTGCGGGTGAGCGTGTAGTCGAAGTCGATGAAGCCGCCGTCCTTCTGGGCGATGCACGGCACGCGGAGCACCGTGGCGTCGCGCTGGCTCAGCGCCATCTTCGCGGACTCAGCGGCGAAGACGAGCCGCTGCATCACCACCTTGTTCCCGCGCAGGTCGATGCCGTGCTTCTGCTGGAAGTCGTCCACCAGCATCTCCACGATGCGCTCGTCGAAGTTGGCGCCCCCCAGGAAGGCATCACCGCCGGTGGCCAGCACCTTCACCACCTTGTTCTGCACCGCGAGCAGGGTGGCGTCGAAGGTGCCGCCGCCCAGGTCGAACACCATCACCGTCTGCTCGGGGTTGCGCAGGTTGGCGTAGTAGAGCGCGGCGGCGGTGGGCTCGTTGACGATGGCGCGCACCTGGAGGCCGGCCTGCTCCGCGGCATGGCGCACCGCCGCGCGCTGGCGGCTGCTGGCGTGCGCGGGCACGGTGAGCACGCACTCGCGGAAGGGCGTGCCGGCGGTGTGGTTCGCCAACGTGAGAATCTGCTTGATGATGAGGTGCGCCACTTCCGTCAGCGACGTCTGCTTCCCGTACATCGTCACGGCCGTGTAGCCGTCCTCGGCCTCGACGAGCTCGAAGGCGTACTTGTCCTTGTGCTGGGTGACGTACTCGGACTGGAAGCGGCGGCCCAGGAAGCGCTTGGCGCCGAAGACGGTGTGGCGAGGGTCATCAATGATTTGCCGGCGCGCGGCGTGGCCAACGATGGCCTTGTCCGCCGCGTGGAACCAGACGACGGAGGGCAGCGTGATGCTCTTGTCCGTCACCGGAACGACACGAAGCTTGCCGGCCTTGTCGAAGAAGGCCGCGGCGGTGTTGGTGGTCCCGAAGTCGATGCCAAGGATGGAGCCCGTACTCATCACCGCTGACTCTCCCACGTCCCGTGGGCACGTTCAGCCCCTGAAAATGTCATCGAGTACAGCGTGGGTGGGTCACTTGAAGCCCTGTTGCGCTTCGCTTCACTCCGCGGCGGCGGTGGGAGGCGACGGGCAGTAGAAATGTACCGTTGGGTGGGCGCAGCGCGTACGCGGGGGCTTGCCGGCTCGAAGGCTGGGGCCTCGAGGTCCGTGCCGGTGTTCGTCGTTGACCGGCCCGTGTCTTCGTTTCATGGATGCGCGCCATGGCCATGGGGCATGTGGATCGAAGTCTGGTTCGGGATGTCGCGGCGATTGCCGCCGCCTCTGGCGTCATCGGGGCTTCGTTCGGCGCCATCGCGGTGGCGTCGGGATTGTCGGTGTGGGTCGCGTCGGCCATGTCCGTGCTCGTCTTCGCGGGCGGTTCGCAGTTCATGGCCGTGGGGGTGGTGGCGGGCGGTGGCAGTCCCGTGGCCGCGGTCATCGCGGGGCTGCTGCTCAACGCGAGGCACCTGCCATTCGGTCTGGTGATTTCGGACGTGCTGGGAAAGCACTGGCTCGTGCGGCTGATTGGCACGCACTTGATGGTGGACGAGTCCGTGGCGTTCGCGCTCGCGCAGCCCACGCCAGAGCGCCGGAAGGCGGCGTACTGGCTGTGCGGTGGGGCGCTGTTCATGGCCTGGAACGCGGGCGTCCTCGTCGGCGCCCTGGCGGGAACGGCGCTGGGCAGCCCGGAGGCGATGGGGCTCGATGCCGCGTTCCCCGCCGGGTTGCTGGCGCTGCTGCTGCCGTCGCTGACCGCCCCCGCCAAGCCTCCGAACGCCGAGCCCGGTACCGCGGAGAGTGAGGTCGAGACTGCACGCGCCCACGAGGCCCGCGCGGCGGCTGCCCAGGCGCGCTGGGTGGCGGGGGGCGCGGCGCTCATCGCGCTCGCCACCACGCCGATTCTTCCCACGGGGGTTCCCGTGCTGCTCTCGCTGCTGGCGCTCGGGCTGGTGCTGCGATGACGCTGCTCCCCATCCTGGTTCTGGCGGCGGGCACCTATGCCTTCCGGCTCGCGGGCCCGCTGCTGAGCCAGCGCATGCAGGTGTCCGCACGGGTCCAGGGCCTGCTGTCCCTCTCCGCGATTGCGCTGCTCACCGCGCTGGTGGCCACGGCCACGCTGTCGTCGAACGGGGGCTTCTCGGGCTGGGCACGTCCGGCGGGGGTGCTCGCTGGCGCCGTGCTGGCGTGGCGGAAGCTGCCCTTCGTCGTCGTGGTGGTGGGGGCGGCGGGTGTTACAGCTTTGTTACGAGTATCGGGAGTGAGTTGAATTTTGGCTAAATCGCGCACTGCGGCTTGATGAAGGGTGATGTGGGTGGCAGGCTCCACACTGTTAGTCGAATCTTCCCGGACTCAGTGAGGACTTGCCATGACTGGAATCGATCGCTCTTCGTCTTCAAGAAGCTCCCAGCGGGAGTCGCGGGTGTCGGGAGGGGACTCCGCCCGCGGCCTCCGGAATGAGACGAACCGGCGCGAGGACGCGCGGCAGCCCGAGCAGAACAAGGCCAAGGGCTATTCGGTGAAGGACGGCTGGGATTCGCGGCCCGCCCACGCGGCGAAGCAGTCGCAACCGGCGGTCGAGGCCCAGGCCGTGGCTCCGGAGGGCGGAGTTGCCGCCGCGACGGAGCCGGACGTCGACTGGGACTTCATCGCCGAGCAGGAGGGCCGGGCGGTACAGGATGGCTATGTCCCGGACGCCACGGGGAGCAAGAGCGGTGTCACGGTGGGCACGGGCGTGGACCTGGGCGCCCGGGACATGAACGATTTGGACCGGCTGGGGCTGTCGGACGCGCTGAAGACGAAGCTGGAGCCCTACCTGGGCAAGAAGGGCCAGGACGCCGCGGACTTCCTGGCGGAGAACCCGCTGAACCTGACGGCGGAAGAGGTCAAGGAGCTGGACCGGGCCGTGAAGGGCGAGGCGCTGGACAACGTCGTCAATGAGTACAACACCGAGGTCGAGCGCCTGAACGCCGCGGACGGTGGCAGCCGGCCGAAGTTCGCGGAGCTGCCGCGGGAGATGCAGACGGTGATTGCCTCCGTGGGCTTCCAGTACGGCTCGCTGAAGACGGCCACGCCCAACTTCTTCGCGCAGGTGACGGAGCAGCGGTGGGACGACGCGAAGGCCAACCTGGAGGACTTCGGTGACCGCTATCCGTCGCGCCGTGGCCGCGAGGCGGATCTGCTGGGCGAGGGCATCGCGACTCTGAGCTGAACTCGCTGCGGCCAACACAGCCCGGAGCGCGGCGGAGACGCCGAGGCTCCGGGCCTGCGCCCGCAGTGCCGGAGCCGCCGGGCTGTAGCGGCCCGTGATTGCTTTCGCGCGTCTGGAATTGCCTGGCGGTAATGGCTGTCAGGCAGTCAGGATTCGCTCTGTCCGCGCCGCAAGCCCAAGGCCTTCATCTTCTTGTAGAAGTGACCGCGTTCCAGGTCGAGCAACCGCGCGGCTTCCGTCACGTTGTCGTGTGTATGGGAAAGCACGTGCTGGATGATTTCCCGCTCGGCGTCTTCCACCTGCTCGCGGAACGTCCGGTCCGCGCGAGGCCGGAAGCCCACGGGCGCGGGAGGCTCGGTCGCCACCGGGGCGGCGATGGCGGGCGCGGGCGTACTGGACGCCAGGACCACGGCCGCCTCAGGAGAAGGAGGGGGCAGGGGGCTCGCGGGTGTCTCCACCGGTGCGGGCGGCGGCACGTTCTTGCCCCGGGGCAACAGCTCCAGCGCATCCGTCCGGGTGACGATGGGGCCTTCACACAGGATGGCCAGCCGCTCCACCAGGTTGCGCAGCTCGCGCACGTTGCCGGGATAGTCGTAGGCGCTCATCACCGCCAGCGCGTCGGGGGACAGCGTCAGCGGCCGGCGTCCATTCTTGGCGCAGGCCTCGTCGAGGAACGTCTTGATGAGGTCCGGCAAGTCTTCGCGCCGCTCACGCAGCGGGGGCGAATGAATCTGCACCACGTTGATGCGGTAGTAGAGGTCCTCGCGGAAGCGCCCGGCGGCAATCTCCGCCTCCAGGTTCTTGTTCGTCGCCGCGACGACGCGCACGTCCACCTTGTGCGTCTCCGCGCCGCCCACGCGCTCCAGCTCGCCTTCCTGCAACACGCGCAGCAGCTTGGCCTGCATCGCCTGCGGCATGTCGCCAATCTCGTCCAGGAAGAGCGTGCCCTCGTGGGCCAGCTCGAACTTGCCCCGCCGCACGCTCACCGCGCCGGTGAAGGCGCCCTTCTCGTGGCCGAACAGCTCGCTCTCGATGAGCTCATGCGGCACCGCGGCGCAGTTGAGCTTCACGAAGGGCTGCCCCTTGCGCTTCGAGTGCTGGTGCAGCGCCCGCGCGATGAGCTCCTTGCCCGTGCCGTTCTCACCTGTAATCAGCACCCGGCCCTCGGAAGGCGCCGTGCGCTGGATGAGCGAGAAGATGCGCTGCATGGCCGGTCCACTGCCGACCATGTCGTAGCGGCCCAGCTGTGCCCGCAGCTCCTGGAGCTCCGCCATGGCGGCCTGGTGCTTGAGCACGTTGCGCAGCGCCACCAGCAGCCGCTCCCGGGCGATTGGCTTTTCCAGGAAATCCCTGGCCCCTAGCTGGGTGGCCTTCACCGCGGTGTCGATGGTGCCGTGCCCGGACATCATGATGACGGGCAGCTCCGGCTTCAGCTCGGTCAGCTTCGCCAGGGCCGTGAGGCCGTCCATGTCCGGCATCTTCACGTCCATCAACACCGCGTCCACGGGACGGGCGCTGACGACATCCAGGGCCACCTGCCCGCTGTTGGCCAGGTGCGTCTGATACCCCGCCAGTTGGAGCGACTGGCTCAGGGTGAGGAGGATGTTCTTCTCGTCATCGACGATGAGGACAGAGGCGGGCATGGCGGGCTTTCCCCGAGGCGCGCCACGGGGCGCGCCACACGCGGGTCAATCGTGACAATCTCACGGAAAATATTTGGAGATTCAAGGGTTTCGGCGATGGGGTGGGGTGTCCTGCGCGGGACAAATGTTTTGACTCACCCCCTCCAGTGAGACTACACGCCAACGACTACACCCCGCGGGCGCGGGCGCGTTTTCGACTACAGAATTCTGGAGGAAATAATGCGTCAGATTTCCCTTTTGGCGGGGCTCTCCCTCGCCGTCGCCATCATGGGCGGCTGCACCCCTTCCTATCCGAAGTGCAACGAGGATGAGCACTGCGCGGAGAAGGGCGAAGTTTGCGTTCAGGGCCAGTGCCAGGAGTGCGCCACCGACGCCAACTGCCAGGAGGGTTTCACCTGCCAGGCGAACAAGTGCGCCCCCAAGCCGCCTGAGTGCACCACGGACAGCGCTTGTGGCAGCGGCCGTATCTGCGAGGCCGGCAAGTGCGCCGAGGCCCAGTGCCAGCAGGACACCCAGTGCCCCGGCGGCGGCAAGTGCGAGTCCGGCCGTTGCCAGGTCCCCGAGAACACCTGCGCGTCCAGCGCTGACTGCGGCGAGGGCCAGGAGTGCCAGGCCGGCCAGTGCGTGACGGCCTCCGCGGAGCGCTGCGACTGGAGCCCCATCCCGTTCGGCTTCAACGAGTCCGGCCTGTCCGCGGACGCGCAGCAGCGCCTGTCCGACCTGGCTCAGTGCATGAAGACCGCGCCGGGCCGCGTCACCCTGGCGGGCCACGCCGACGAGCGCGGCACCGAGGAGTACAACCTCCAGCTCTCCAACCGCCGCGCGGCGTCCGTCAAGCGCTACCTGACGGACCTGGGCGTGCCGGCCAGCCAGCTGGGCACGGTGGGTTATGGTGAGACCCGCCCGGTGAACTCCGCTTCGTCCGAAGACGCGTGGTCCGAGAACCGCCGCGTCGAGTTCCAGCGCTAGTCTGAGGTAGGCTGCGCGTGTGATGGCCGTCCAAGAGCCGGAAGCGCGTCAGTCCTATCTCGTCTTCGCCTGTGGCAGTAGCTGGTATGCGGTACCCGCGGAGAGCGCGGCGGAGGTCGTGACCTTCCCCGAGCTCACGCGGGTGCCCGGCGCTCCAGCCCACCTGCTGGGCGTGTTCGCGCACCGGGGTGAAGTCATCCCCGTCGTGGACATGGGCCTGCTGGTGGGCGGCGTCAGTCAGGGTTCCCGAAGGGCGGTGCTCGTGCGCCTGCCGCGTGGGACCCTGGCCCTCACGGCCAGTACGGTGGCCGGCGTCTCCCCGGTGACGGGCACGCTGGAGCCCCTGGGCCCTACGGGCGTCCACGTCCACCTGCGCGGCCCCGCCAAGAGCGGCCCCCGGGACGTGGCCGTCATCGACCCGGAAGGGCTCTTCGACCACCTCAGTCAGGGGACCTGAGTCATGGAGCCGCCGGGCCACGTCCGGGGAATGCTCCTGTGTCATGCCGGTCCCCACCGGCTCGCCTTCCATGCGCACGAGGTGGCCTCCATCGCGTCGCCCTCCGGGCACGCGGCGGCCTCCGCGCGCCGGGCCTTCCATGAGACGGAGGGTTCCGCCCGCGTGCTGGTGTCCGCCTCGGGCGGGGCGGTGGGCGTGGACGCGCTGGAAATCGACGCGGAGCCGCACCGGGTGCTGCCCGCGCCGCCGGTGACGGTGCGCGCGTCGGGGGGCAGCCTCCAGGGCTTCGTGATGGCGCGAGGAGAGCTGTGGCCCCTCGTGGGACTGGCGGACTTCGAGCGCTTCCTGCGCGGGCATCCAGGGGAGGGTGCATGACGGTGCCCGGGGGCATGAGGGGCCTGGCGCGGTGGACCGCGCGTCCCGCGTTGTTGGGCAGTTCCATGGGCACGGTGCTGGTGCTGCTGCACTGCCAGCTCACCGGCACGGTGCCCGAGGGCACCTGGGGGCCCTTCCTGTTGCTGGTGGGCGTGGCGCTGTCGCTGGCGCACTGGTTCACCGGCGTCCATGGACGGCGCGCGCTGCGGGTGCTGTACGCGCTGGGCGAAGGCCGGCTGCCGTCCACGCACGAGGCCCTGCTCAAGGCGCTGCTGGAAGCGCGCTCCTTCCCGGAGCGGAGCTTCGCCTTCGTCCTTCAGTGCTGGCTGTTGGCCTCGCTGGGCGTGGCGCTCGTCTTCGTTCCGCTGGTGGGTGGGACGTGGATGCTGGGGATGCGGCTCGCGCTGATGGGCCTGTTCCTGGGGCCGCTGAGCGCGCTGTTCGTCTACCTGATGGTGGCTCGCCGCGCCCGCAAGGCGGTGGAGTTGGTGGCGGCCCAGGGCTTGTCCCCGCTGGAGGTGGTGGCCACGGCGCCGCCGCGCCGCCTGCACATCCGCCGGCGGATGGTGCTCTTCACCGCCATCGCCGTGCTCAGTCCGTCCTTCTTCATCCTCGACGCGTCGGTGACGCGGGCGATGGACGCGGTGGATGCGATGGTGGGCGCGCCAGCCCACGTGCAGCGCGACGTGGCGGGACGGGCCAGTGAGACGAGCGGGCTCGCGGTGGCTGGATTGGTCGCGGTGCTGGTGATGATGACGGCCTATGTGGGCGGCGCCGTCATCGCCGAGCCGCTGCGCTCCATCACCGAGGATGCGACGCGCATCGCCCAGGGCGACTTCCGCCCGCCGCGCATCATCGCCGCGGAGGACGAGGTGTGGGCCACCTCCGCCGCCTTCGCGCAGATGCAGACGCAGCTGGGGCAGGCGCTGGCACAGCTGCGGCGCGCGGGCCTCCAG
This sequence comes from Myxococcus sp. AB056, assembly GCF_006547365.1. Taxonomy (NCBI): domain Bacteria; kingdom Pseudomonadati; phylum Myxococcota; class Myxococcia; order Myxococcales; family Myxococcaceae; genus Myxococcus; species Myxococcus sp. AB056. Next base: position 59,063 of record NZ_VHLB01000052.1, read on the forward strand.
ATTTCCACCACCACCGAGCAACTGGTGGCCACGTCCGGTGAGCAGGAGTCCGGCGCGGATGAGCAGTCCGCGTCGCTCAACGTGACGAGCGCCACCACGGAGGAGCTTGCACGCTCGGCGCAGCAGATTGCCGGCAATGCGGAGTCGGTGTCCGCCATCGCCGAGACGACCTTCGCCGCCGCGCAGACGGGACAGCGAGGCGCCGCCGCCTTCCTGGGCGCGATGCAGCGCATGAAGGAGGACAACCAGGCCATCGCGGACGCGGTGGTTCGGCTCAACAAGCGCGTGCAGCAGATTGGCAAGGTGGTGGAGTTCATCAACGAGATTGCCGACAAGTCCGACCTGCTGGCGCTCAACGCCGAGTTGGAAGGCACCAAGGCGGGCGAGGTGGGCCGCGGCTTCTCATTGGTGGCCGCGGAGATGCGGCGTCTGGCGGAGAACGTCATCCGTTCCACGAAGGCGATTGAGCAGCTCATCGCGGAGATTCGTGATGCGACGCACGCCGCGGTCATGGCCACCGAGGCGGGGCTGAAGACGACGGACGCGGGCACGGTGCTGGCCGCGCAGGTGGACGAAAGCCTGAGCCTCATCCTGGAGCTGGCCCGGCAGACGTCCCACGCGGTGCGCAGCATCTCCTTGGCCACGCAGCAGCAGCAGACCGGAACGGACCAGTTGGCGGCCGCCATGGGCGACATCCTTCGCGTCACCGAGCAGAACTTCGCGGCCACCAAGCAGATGGCGGCGGCCAACGCCGACCTGTCCACCCTGGCGCGTGATTTGAAGGACGCGGTGGAGCGCTTCCACGTCGGGCCGGGAGGTGACGCGTGAGCGCGCAGAAGGGCCCCAGGCGGGCCTCCTTCAGCCGGCACCTCATGGCGCCCGTCCCGCTGGCGAACCTCGTGGGCGCGGCGCTCAGCTTGCGCTTCGCCTCGCTCACCCTCGCCGAGCCGCTGGCGGGCCGGATGGGCTTGATGGGCATCCTGGGCGGCGCGCTCTGCGCGACGGCGCTGGTGTCGGGGGCCGCTGTGTCCCTGGGACGGCAGCGCACCCTGCGCGGGCTGGAGCGTGGGGATGTGCCCACCACGCCGCAGACGCTGGCGTCGGCGGTGGCGGAGGTGACGCGCGCGCCGGACGAGGCCTTCCTGGGCTCGCTGGGACTGTGGCTGGTCACCACCCTGACGCTGGGCGCGTGCATGTGGCTGGGCGTGGGCGTGGAGTTGGCGGTGGCCGCTCGCATCGCCGCGCTGGGCCTGCTCTTCGGGCCGTTGACCGCGCTGCTCGTGTACTGCCTCGTCGTGCTTCGTTCGCGCAAGGTGGTGCTGTGGCTGGCGGAGCTGGGCATGACGCACGCGCAGCTCATCGAGGCCATGCCCCGGCGCGCGGAGCTGCGTGCGCGGCTGGCGGCCTTCGCCTTCGTGGCGGTGATGACGCCCGCGGTGCTGTCCGCGCAGCTCGCGTCGGCGCTGAGCAACCACATCTTCACCCGGCTCATGGCGGAGCGGGACGTCAGCCGTCAGGTGATGTTGGCGCAGGAGCTTCGAGTCGAGGCGCTGACGCAGGGCGGAGGGCTGGTGCTGCTCGTCTTCGCGCTGGCGCTGACGGCCGCCTACCTGGGCGGCACCATGCTGGGGCGGCCCCTCCGGGAGCTGTCGCGCGAGGCGAAGCGCATCGCCGAGGGGGACCTGGCCAGCCCGCGCGTGGTGCCCGCGGAGGACGAGGTCTGGGACGTCTCCGCGGCGTTCACCACCATGCGCGTGCATCTGGCGGACGTGATGTCGCAGTTGCAGCGGGCGGGCGCGCAGATTTCGGCGACGACGGAGGAGATTCTCACCACGTCGGGACGCTACGAAGCGGGCGCCACGGAGCAGGCCAGCTCGCTGGACGAGACGAGCGCCACCACGGAGGAGCTGGCGCGTTCGGCGCGGCAGATCGCCGAGAACGCGGGCTCGGTGGCGGAGATTGCCCAGCGCACGCTGGGCGCGGCGCAGCAGGGGCAGGGGAGCGCGGAGGCCTTCCTGGGCTCCATGGCGCGCATGCGCCAGGACAACGGCGCCATCTCCTCCGCCGTGGTGCGGCTCAACAAGCGCGTGCAGCAGATTGGCAAAATCGTCGAGTTCATCAACGGCGTCGCCGACAAGTCGGAGCTGCTGGCGCTCAACGCCGAGCTGGAGGGCACCAAGGCCAGTGAGGTGGGCCGGGGCTTCTCGCTGGTGGCCGCGGAGATGCGGCGGCTGGCGGAGAACGTGCTGGAGTCCACGAAGGAGATTGAGGGCCTCATCGAGGAGGTGCGGGAAGCCTCCGCCGCGGCCGTGTCCGCCACCGAGGGCGGCGTGCGCGCGGTGGAGACGGGCACCACGCTGGCGCAGCAGGTGTCCGAGTCGCTGCGGCAGATTGTCGACCTGGCCGGGCAGACGTCCTACGCGGTGCGCAGCATCTCCCTGGCCACACAGCAGCAGCAGATGGGCACCGACCAACTCGCCGACACGATGGCGGACATCCTCCGCATCACCCAGCAGAGCCTCAACGCCACCAAGCAGGTGACGACGGCGAACACGGACCTGCTCGTGCTCGCCAGGGACCTGCAGGGCGTGGTGGAGCGCTTCCAGATTGGCCAGGAGCCGCTGGGGGAGGAGGGCGGGTGACCCCGAGCGAGCGCCTGCTCAGGCAGTTCCGGGACCTGGTGACGGTGCGCCTGGAGCGCATCACCCGGTCCTTGATGGAACTGGAGTCTGGCGCCAGCGCGGAGGCGGGGCGGGGCGTGCTGCGAGAGCTGCACGGCTTGAAGGGGGAAGCCCGGATGATGGGCTTCGATGACGTCAACGTGCTGGTGCACGAAATGGAGGAGCTGGTCCGCTGCACCGAGCCCTTGCGCTACGCGCTCTCCCCCGCGTCCACGGATGCGTTGCTGACCACGGCGGACGCCGTGCTCGTGTTCTCCGGGACGCAGGCCGCCGATGAGCCGCCGCCCGCGGTGGAGCGGCTCGTCGCGTGGTTGCAGGAGTGCGTCCGCTCCGAGTCGGTGCGGCTGCCGCCCGGAAGTCTCGCGCCCGCAGAAGGAGCCCCCGCGACTCCGGAGGCCGCTGGCCGCGTAGGCGCCCAAGGTGGCCCCCACTCCACCGTGCAGACGAACCCGGGGGCTTCTCCGGGGCGGCTGTTGACGGTCCCCGTCGCGGAGGGGAGCCGGCCTCACGTGCCTCCACCGGGCCGGAGCGCGATGCCGAGCCTCGTCTCTCCGCAAGCCTCTGGCGCCGCGGCGTCCTCCGGCGCGGGAGCCCGGGCGGCCTCCTCGGCTCCGACGGTGCAGGGTTCCAACGGCCTCACGGCGCCCCGGCAGCCCGAGTCGCGTCCGGACACCGCGGTGCGCATCGGCGTGGAGAGCCTGGACCTGCTCACCAGCGCCGTCACCAACCTCACGCAGGTGGCGCGTCGCCGGGAGCTGGCCAATGCCCGGCGCCTGGCCCTGGCTCGTGAGCTGAGCCAGCTTGCCCGCGAGGCGGAAGACCTGGGGCCCGCGGGCGCTGCGTTGGCGGCACGGTTGGGCTCAGCCAAGGAGATGGCCGCGGTCCTCCACCGCGAGTCGAAGCTGCTTTCCAACGCGGAGCTGCGCGACCTGGGCATGTTGGTGGAGGAGGTGCAGACGCTGCGTATGTTGCCGCTCTCCGTCCTCTTCGAGCCCTACCCCCGCATGGTGCGCGACCTGTCCCGCGCGCTGGGCAAGGAGGTGGAGCTGGTCGTCGACGGCGAGGACACTCGCGCCGACCGCGCCGTCGTGGAGGCGCTTCGCGAGCCGTTGATGCACCTGGTCCGCAACGCCCTGGACCACGGACTGGAGACGCGGGTGGACCGCGTCACGGCGGACAAGAAGCCGCGTGGCTGTCTCACGCTGCGTGCCGCTCGAGAGGGCAACCGCATCAACCTCCGTGTTGAAGACGACGGCATGGGCGTGGACCCCGTCCAACTCCGCAAGGTGGCCGTGCGCAGGGGGCTGTTCGACGAGAGCGCCGCCAATGCCCTGTCGGACGCCGCGGCCCGCGAGCTCATCTTCCTGCCGGGCTTCACCTCGCGGGACGTCGTCACCGACTTGTCGGGCCGGGGCGTGGGCTTGGACGCGGTGCGCACCTCCATCCAGGCCCTGGGCGGTGACGTCGGGGTGGAGTCAGCACCGGGCTGGGGCACCATCTTCGAGCTGCGCGTCCCCGTCTCCCTCACCGTGGCCCCGCTGCTCTTCATCCAGGTGGGGACGGAGACGCTGGCCCTGAGCGCCACCCATGTCTCGCGGGCGCTGAAGGTGGACTCGGCGGACCAATGCGAGGTGGCCGGCCGCCCGTCGCTCCTGGTGGAAGGCCGGGTCCTGCCGCTGGCCCCGCTGTCGTCACTGCTGGGGCTGGGGCCCCCGCGGCCCGCTCGCGAGGGTGAGCTGGCCCTGGTGGTGAAGAGCCAGAGCGGCGCGGCAGCGCTGGTGGTGGACCGCGTCCTGGAGGAGCGGGTCCAGGCCATCCTCCCCCTGAAGGGCATCCTGGGCCGCTTCGGCCACCTCACCGGAGCCACGTCCCTGGCGGATGGGCGCCTGGCCATGGTGCTCTCGGCGGCCTTCCTCACCGCCAGCGCCCACCAAGGCAATGCCTTGCCGCGTCCACCCCCCTCGGTGGAGCCCGGTCCCGAGGCCCGGCGGCGCCGCATCCTGGTGGTGGACGACTCGCCCCTCACCCGGGAGCTCATCGCCAACCTGCTGGAGGCGGTGGGGTACGACACCGTCATCGCCTCGGACGGCGCGGAGGCCCTGGAGGTCCTGGAGTCGCATCCCGTGGACCTGGTCGTCACGGACCTGGAGATGCCGGGGGTGAACGGCCTGGAGCTGGCCCGACGCCTGAAGGGGCACCCCGTCCATTCGAGGCTCCCGGTGGTCATCCTCACCACCCGCGGGGGGGAGGAGGACCGGCGGCGGGGG
>NZ_VHLB01000053.1:0-62593 GCF_006547365.1 Myxococcus sp. AB056
CGGGGGTTCCCGGCGAGGCGAGGGCGGGGGCGCGGCGGTCGCGGCTCCAGGGCGCCCTGCCTCACGGCGCGGGGTGAGACGGCGGTCCGCGGGGGCGGTAGAGTGCGGCACGCCGTGCCGGACGAATCGCCCTCGTGGACTGTCTACATCCTGCGGTGCCGTGACGGCACGCTGTACACCGGCGCCACCAACGACCTGGAGCGCCGGCTGGCCACCCATGGCCGGGGGCGCGGGGCGGCGTACACGCGGGCGCGGCTGCCCGTCACCCTGGTGTGGAGCGAGGCCGCGGGGGACCGCGGCGCGGCGCTCCGGCGGGAGGCCGCCATCAAGCGGCTTTCGCGCGCGGAGAAGCTGCGCATGCTGGGGCGCCCCTGAGCGCTGGTGGCACGCCAGTGGGGCAATACCTCTCCCGATGCAGGCGCGTTACTCTGGCGCCACCATCCAAAGGGGCCGGTTCATGTCTCACTCGTACTCGAAAGTGTTCGGGGCGCTGGTGCTGTTGGGGCTCGCTGTGTCCTGCCGGGCCAATCACGCTCCCAAGGTCTCCACGGGGCCTCGGCCTTCGCCGCAGGTCGTCGGGCCGGGGGGCGTGGTGTCCTTCGTCTTCGAGGTCGAAGACCCGGACGGGGACGCCATGACCTTCCAATGGCAGCAGCTCCCCGCGGAGCCCGCGGGCACCTTCAGCGACGCGAATGCGCGCAACCCCACGTGGGTGGCGCCCGAGGTGTCGGAGACGACGACCTTCGCCATCATGGTCACCGTGGAGGACAGCGAGGGCGATGCCATCCTGGCCCAGGGGCCGGGCGTCATCGTCCACGCGGCGGAGTCCCAGGCGCCCTGAGCGCCGCCGGGCCGCGCGTCAGGCGGTGGCGCGTGGCTCCGTGGGGGGCGGCGTCTGGCCGGCCTGCACCCGGGCCTTCCGGTGTGAGCGGCGCACGACGACCACGCCCAGGATGAGGAAGAGGCCGGCGCCCACGCCCCCGCCGATGACCTGGTACGAAATCAGGTCCGCGGACGTCTTGCGGACGACCTCGGGCAGGTTGCACATCGTCTGGGTGGCGTAGGGCGTCTCGTTGTACCAGCCCAGGTAGTTGGGCCCCAACCAGGAGGCGACCACGAAGCCCAGCAGGGCGCCCGCGAGGATGAAGTTGAGCAGCGTCTTGGCGGCGTTCATCGGCAGGCACCTCGGCTGGTTGACGTCGGGGCGTGCTTAATATGTGCACGCCAGCGCTGCAAAGCGTGGAACGTGTTAAGGGGGTGGACGTGCCGCTGCTCCCGCTCGCCATCCTGTTCGCCGCTCTCGCGCTGGGCTGCGCCGCTACCCTGCTCGTCCACGCCTTCCGGCGGAGTGTGGGCACGGGGGTGATGGTGCTGCTGATTCCCTGCTACATGCTCTTCTACGCCTTCAGCCAGTTCGAGCACCGGCGCAAGGGCCTCATCGTCGCGGGCTTCATGGCCAGCACCGTGCTGGCCGCCGTGTTCCTGGGACTGGGCCTGCACAGCCTTTCGGCGCTGGCCTCGCGCGCCCCGCCCACGGGCTTCTGACGGCGGGGCGCCCGGCGTGGAAGGCCGCGTGCGGACACCCGTCGGCGCCGTCTGCGCCACCCACCCGGACGAGGCCGCGGTGGCCACGTGCACGCGCTGTGGTGGCTTCCTGTGCGGGGACTGCACGGAGCTGGCGGGCGAAATGCCCTACTGCGCGCCCTGCGTGGCGGTGCTGCGCAGGGAGGCGCGTCCGTCGCGGGTGATTCAGGTGGCGCTGGTGCTCAACGTGGCGGGGCTGGCGTGTCTGCCATGCTCGCTGGCGTTGCCGTTGCCCACGCTGGTGGCGGGGCTGGCCGGTGTGGTGCTGGGCCTGCGGGAGCTGCGGCGCATTGCCCGGGGCGAGGGCGCCGTGCGCGGACGGACCCTGGCGCGGGTGACCACGGGGCTCGGCTGGGTGAACCTGGGGCTGGCCTCGAGCTGGCTGGCCGTCGTGTTCTGGGGCTTCGGACCTTGAGGGCCGCGCTCACACGCCGCGCGCGTTCGGGTCCCACATGTACTTGTGCATCTGCAGTTGGAAGCGCACGGCGAGCCTGTCCTCGATGACCCATTCGGCGAGCTCGCGCGGGTGGAGCTTGTCGAACACGGTGGAGAACAGGCTGCCGTAGGGCTTCTGGAGCAGCTGGTGCTCGGCGATGAGCGCCTTGGCCCAGTCGTAGTCCTCGCGCGAGCCGATGACGAACTTCAGCTCGTCGTTGGCGTTCATCGACGTGAAGTTGCGGTAGTCGTTGCGCAGGTGCTCGCCCGAGGAGGGCGTCTTCATGTCGACGATTTTGTGCACCGCCGGAGGCACCAGCCGCACGTCGATGGCGCCGCTCGTCTCCAGCAGCACCTTGAAGCCGGCGTCGAGCAGCGCCTCCATCAGCGGGTAGACGCCGGGCTGGAGCAGGGGCTCGCCGCCGGTGACCTCCACCATGGGCGTGCGCAGGTCCCGCACCTCGCTGACGATGTCCGCGATTTTCCGGCGCGCGCCGCCGTGGAAGGCGAACTCGCTGTCGCAGTAGGTGCAGCGGAGGTGGCAGCCCGTGAGGCGGATGAAGGCGCACAGCAGCCCGGCGTGGGAAGACTCCCCCTGGACGCTGAGGTAGATTTCCTTCACCACCACGGAGTCCGCGGTGGGGACGCGTCGGGGCTCGATGTGTGGGCGCGCTGCGGGCATGGCTTCTTCGCTGATTCGGGGGAGGCGTGCTTCAACCCCAACCTGCCGCGCCAGGTCAAGCGCGGCCTGCTGCCTCGCCTGGGGAGGGGTCAAGGGGCGGCGGGGCCCTTCACGCGCTCGATGAAGGTGTCGATGAGCTGCCGGGCGATGCTGAGCTTCGGGGGGATGCGCGGCAGGTTGTCCGGACTGAACCAGTGGGCCTCGGAGATTTCCTTCTGGTCCACGGTGATGTCGCCGCCCGCGTACTCGGCGGTGAAGCCCACCATCAGCGAGCGGCCGAAGGGCCACGGCTGGGAGCCGAAGTAGCGGATGTTCTTCACGTCGATGCCGACTTCCTCCTTCACCTCGCGCGCCACGCACTCCTCCAGCGACTCGCCCGGCTCCGCGAAGCCGGCGAGCGTGCTGAACATGGGCTCTGGAAACTGGGCGTTGTGCGCCAGCAGCATCGTGTCGCCGCGGGTGATGAGGACGATGATGGCGGGGGCGATGCGGGGATAGAAGGGCGTCTTGTCCACCGGGCAGCGGCGGGCGCGCTCCCCCGGAACCAAATGGGTGGGTTCGCCGCATCGGCCGCAGAAGCGGTGGGTGAGGTCCCACTCGACAATCGCGAGCGCGCGCCCCGCCACGGCGAAGCGGGCGTCATCCACGCGCTTGTAGAGCGAGCGGGCGGCGACGGCCTTGTAGCCTTCCGGCGGGACGAAGTCCTGGGTGAAGCCCGCCGCGTAGCAGTCCACGCCGTCCAGCGCTCCCAGGAAGTGCGCGGCGGCGGCGAGCTCCGGGAAGGCCGCGCCGGTGGGAATGGCGACGCCGTCCGAATGCTCCTGGACGAGCACGTCCATGCCCCGGGCGAGGAAGAGCAGGGCGCCCTCGCGGGGCCGGTCGGGCGGGATGTGGTCGGGGACGAAGAGGGGGGCGGAGCTCACGGGGCCACACTAACGGGCCCGGGCCGGGTGTGCAGGCGTTGCGTGAGCTTCGGGCCTGTGGCGGCAGTGGGCTCAGCGGTCCTTCTGGATGAGTTCCACCTTGTAGCCGTCCGGGTCCTCGACGAAGGCGATGACGGTGGTGCCGTGCTTCATGGGGCCGGGCTCGCGGACCACCTTGCCACCGGCCTTCCGGATGGCCTCGCACGTGCCATGGATGTCACTGACGCCCAGGGCCACGTGGCCGTAGGCCGTGCCGAGCTCGTACTTCTCGACGCCCCAGTTGTACGTGAGCTCCAGGGCGGGGTGGGTGTCCTCGGGGCCGAAGCCCACGAAAGCCAGGGTGAACTTGCCGCCGGGGTAGTCGTGACGGCGCAGCAACTTCATGCCGATGACCCGGGTGTAGAAGTCGAGCGAGCGCTCGAGGTCACCGACGCGGAGCATGGTGTGCAGGATTCGCATGCGGGCTTCATAACGCCATCATCGCGTCGCGTCATGCGTCCCCGCCGCCCGCTGCCCCGGAGACTCAGGGCTTTTCCTCGGACTGTGCCTTGGGCGGCACCGCGAGTGTGCCCACCTCGACATGGGACGACGTCAGCGGCTTGCCGTCCGCGCCCCGTCCGCCGATGCGTGAGCCATCACCCCCGGCGTGCCACAGGCCCACCAGGACCTTCCGCTCGCCCGCGTCCCAGTCCTTCGTGGACACCGAGAAGGCATCCCGCAGGAGCGTGTCCCGGGGCGCCTCGGCGAAGAAGTAGGTGCCGCCCAGCACCGGGTGGTCCGCATTCTTCCGCTTGCTGCCGGGTGGGCCAGGGAAGTGGACGAAGATGCCCGCGGAGCGAGGCACCGGCCCGGTGACGCGCCAGTAGAGCACCAGGTGGAGCAGCCCTTCCGCGTCCGGCGCCGACGGTATCTCCGCGCCCACCAGCTCCACTGGCACGTCGAAGCGCGCGTCCACGGGCTTCGCGGTGGGCGGCAGCGCCGCCACGCGCATCGGCGAGCCATCCGCGTTGAGGGGCACTGCGCGCGCCAGCGGCTCGGGTGACGTCGCCAGCAGTACGCCCCAGGCCACCAGCGGCACACACGCCACGCCGACGGCCGCGGGCCCCAGCCGCCCCCGCAGCCGCCAGGCCACGAAGCCCAGGCCCAGCCACGCGAGCGCGGAGACCAGCGCTCCGCCCAGCCCGGAGCGCGGCAGGAAGCGCAGCACCACGCGGTGTGTCCCTTCCGCCACGCGCACGCCGAGGAGTCCGTCCTGGGACACCACCTCGCCCTCCGAGGACTTCCAGCCCGGGTGCCAGTTCTGGTTCACCAGCAGCACCGTGGGACGCGTCGCCGTCACGTCCACCGTAACGCGGTTGGGGGTCCACTCCACGCGGCGCGCGGTGCCCGCGGAGGCGTCCTCCAGGTACTCCTCCTGGGGCAGGTCGCCGCGCAGGCGCTCGGACATGGGCACCGGCCACGCCTCGCCACAGGCGATGGAGCCCCGGTTGAGCGCCAGGAAGTAACCCTGTGCCCAGCGGTTGCCGCGGGCCTGGGCGAAGGGGCGCTCCGCCTCCTCGGGAATGGGGCCGGGCGCGGGCACCATCTGCGACCAGCGGCTGAGCCTGTCGAAGGCGCGCACCTGGAAGCCCCAGCCCACGGCGAGGACGACGCAGGCCACCACCGCGGCGGTGGGCCACCAGGACGTCGCCGTGCGCGCGGCCGGCACGCGCCACACGCGCACCAGCAGCACGGCGAGCCCCAGCGCTACCAGCTCCGCCAGGAAGAGTCCCGCGGGCACGAGGAAGCGCTCCGGATAGCGCAGCGTTCCGAAGACGGGCAGCAGCCGCAGCGCGCCGAACAGCGAGGGCACCGCGGCGTAGCCCGCCGCCATCCACACGCACAGCGCCGCCAGCACCGCCGGGTACAGCGCGCGGCGCCAGGCCCACGCGGCCAGCGGAATCAGTGCGAGCACCGCGGGCGCGAGGAAGAAGTTGCCCGGGTCGCTATAGCCGGAGCTCGCCGGCATCTGGAGCAGCATACGCGCCAGCTCCTCCGCGGAGTTGCCCGGCGTGCCCGCCATGATGCGTGGTGCCGAGCGCATGGTCTCCACCAACGGCCACAGCCGGAACGCGCAGGCGCCCAGGGTGAACACGGCGGTGGCTCCCAGGGCCCACAGCGCGGACTTGCGCCGCGGCGTCCCGCGCAGCCCGTACAGCGTGCGCCCGGCCTCCAGCGCGACGAAGAGCGCGCCCATGGGCACGGGATACGTGCCGCCGAAGCCCAGCAGCACCGCGAAGGTGCCGGCCACCACCGCGGCGCCTCGCAGATGGCCCTCCGCCGCGCGGCGCGTGCCCCACAGCAGCCAGGGCAGCAGCAGAAAGCCCGCGAAGTTGAGCCAGCCAATGGACCACGACAGCGCGGTGAAGCCCGCCAGGCCGAACAGCGGCGCCGCGCCGAGCGCCCCCAGCGCGGAGCCCACGCGCCGCCGCGCGTAGTGGAAGAAGCCCTCCATGCCGAGCACGAGGAAGGCCCAGAGCAGCAGCGGCTCCGCTGGCCGAGCGCCCATGAGCGCGGACACGAGCAGCGTGGGAGACGCCACGCGCGTCTGCGGACTGCCCAGCGCGTACTGTCCGCCGCAGGCCCACGGGTTCCACAACGGGAGCTGCCCGTAGTGCGTCACCGTGCGCGTTCCCGCGTCCTCGTACGAGTGCAGCAGGTGCGCGTCGCGGAAGTCGTTCATGCCTCCGGCCTGCTGTAGTGGACGCCAGGCGGCGGCCAGCGCCAGCGCGGCGAACAGGGCCAGCCGCACGCTGGTGAGGGTGGCGGCGCGGTGGGCGAAGCGGAGCAGCCTGCGGGGGGAAGGCATCATGAGCGGAAGGCGCCGGAGCTCAGTCGTAGAAGGGGCGGGGCTTGCAGGGGCTGGCGGTGGCCTTGCGCGGGGGCAGCACGGGCTGGCCGTGTAGCTCCTCGTCGATGGCGCGCAGGACGTCCGTCACCGGCACGCGGCGGCGGCGGGCCTCGTCCATCGCCCACTGGCGCTCGGACGCGCCGAAGTCATCGTCCTGGGACCAGCGGTCGCCAGGGAAGGACTGGCGCGACTTGCGGCGCCACTCTGGCTCCTGGCTCGCGGCGGCGCGGCCCACCAGCTTGCGCTCGGCCGCGTTCAGGGTGCGTTCGCGCGGCGGCAGCTCGGCCGTGGAGGCGCGCACCACCGCGATGGCACCGCACAGCGCGAAAGCCAGCCACCCGACCTGTGTCGCTCGACGCCACCTTGCACCCATGAGGGCGCTCTACTCCAATTCAGCCCCGGCCGTCCTCATCCGCGTCGGCGTCCAGGCCATGCGGATCGGCGAGCACCCGGCGCGCTCGCTCCATCAGCTCCACCACGATTTGGCCGGCGGGCAGCACGCTCTCGATGCGCGCCATGCTGGCGCCGCTGGCCGGCATGGCCATCTCTTCCAGGTCTCCTTCGGTGTCCGGGGTGGGCACGAAGGCGCTGTGCTGCGGCACGTCGACAAGGGGGCCGCCGCCTGGGGTGCCGGGGAACAGCCGGGTGGTGCCGACGCGCTCTGGTGTCGCCATGGGCATGGGCACACGGCCCTCTCGTCCCGTCCACTCGCGCACCACGCGGTTGCGCAGCACGCGCATGCGATGACCCGGCCACTCCCGTCCGAAGACGGTGGTGACGTCCGTGTCTCCCGCGTCCCCATCGACGATGCGCTGCTTGTAGGCCGGGTGGGCATGCGCTTCCACGGAGGCCACCATGCGCGTGCCCACCCAGACGCCGTCCGCGCCATGGAAGAGGGCGCGCGCCGCGCTGAGCCCGTCGGCGATGCCGCCCGCGGCCAGCACCGGTACCGAGTCCGTCAGCGCGCGCAGCTCACGCACCAGCGCCAGGGTGGGCGTGGTGCTCTGGTTGAGGCCGGACGCCTGCCGGCCCTGGGCGATGAGCCCGTCCACGCCGAGCGACAGGGCCTGCCGCGCCATGTCTCCCGAAGGCGCCTGGACCCAGACCCGGATGCCCGCGGCCCGCAGCGCCGCGACCCACTCCGAGGGAGGCAGGGCGCCGTGGAAGGAGACGACGGGCACGCTCCGGGCGATGCACACCTCGATGTGCTCGCGCGTGGTGGAATGCCGGCCCTCCCGCTGGGCCATGAGGAAGTTCACGCCGAAGGGGCGCCGCGTGCCTGCCTGGATGGTCTGGAGCCGGACATCCAGGACGTCCGCCGGTTCCGGCGCGGCGCCGAGCATGCCCACGCCGCCGGCTTCCGACACGGCGATGACCAGCGGCGGCAGCGACACGAAGGCCATGCCGTCGCTGACGAACGGATAGTTCACCCCCAACTCACGCGTCAGCCGCGTGTGCAGGGTGTTGCCTTCCAGGACATAAATCGGAGGCCGCCGGGGCTCAGGACTCGAGTCACTGCGCTCGTCGTCGGGCTCGGATTCACGGGAAGAGGGCGGGGAACGTCCGTCATTCGCTCCGTTCATCGGGTCTCCTGAAGCTGGCGGGCTCTTCGGCTTCTCCAAGGTTACCAGCAACCCTCTCGGCCTAGAGGCGGGGAGCGGAAGAGGGCCTTCCAGGTTGGTTGCCGGGTAACAGCCGCGCGCCGGGCTTGGAGAGTACGGGACTTGAACCCGGGGGGGAGTGCAAAAGCAAACCCCAGGCAGGAAGCGCTGTTACCCGCTATCGCCTTGAACTCACGTCGGTTCGTTGTGCCGCCCGAGCCTGTCTCGCCCCGTCTTGTCCCGTTCTCAGTCCCGCTGGAGGGGCACACTGGGGACACATGCGGCCCACCAGGGGCAACCCGCTCACGGACGCGAGCGGCCCGAATTCCACAGGCTCGCAGGGCTCACGAGAAGCCCTTGGGAGCCTGACGGTAGCGTGTGCCCTGGCGAGGTGGAGCTGGCGCGGTGCTTCGTGGCGTTTTCTTCGCAAGGACGGCGCAGCGGCCGAGGTGACGCCAGAGGTGTCACCCGCGACGGAGAAGATGCTGCTGGCGCATCTTCCATGGCCGGACAACGTGCGGGAGCTGCGCAACGCGGTGGAGCGGGCGCTCATCGTGTGGCCGGCGGAGGTGTTGGAGCCGCAGGCGTTCCCGGACCGCATCGCCGCTGCGGCGGGCTCGGTGGTGGCGCTGGGCGGGCCGCACACGCTGGAGGAGGTGGAGCGCGAGCACACGCTGCGCGTCATGGCCTCCGCGCCCACGCTGGACGAGGCCGCCAGGGTGCTCGGCATCGACGCGCCCACACTGTGGTGCAAGTGCAAGAAGTACGAGTCCGGAGGCAAGGGCGAGGGCTGAGCGCACCGCATGGCGCGAGCAGCCCTCGCCGTGGACCGGTCTCAGCTGGCGACTCCGGCGGACCAGCGCTGCGTGAGGTACAGCTCCACGAGCTGCGCGGCGGTGAGCTCGTGCTCCTCGCCCACCGTGGTGCGCTCGGTGGTGACCCCCGCCTCGGCGCCGACCACGCCGGCGTGGACCCCGACGCCGATGTCACCCTTCACCGTGGTCTTGTCCTGCACGGTGGCCTTGATGTCGACCTTGCCGCCAAGCTGCGTCACCGCCTGCCCCACGTCGCCGTTGGCGATGCTGGTGAACGCCCCGCTGTTCGCGATGTCCTCGAGGTTGCCGCTGATTTCCACATTCACCTCGCGGCCCATGCTCCCGCCCAGGCCGAGCGCCTGCGCGGAGCCCTGGCGCGAGTCGGTGAGCGTCACCTTCACCTCGCTCGACTGGCCCAGCTCTTGCGCGGTGCTCTTCGGGTCCCTCAGGAAGTCGTCCAGGTTGAAGTTCCCCGACAGGTCGATGCTCTGCTCCAGCTCCACCTTGAGCGCCCCCTCGACTCCGGCCGAGGCACTCGTCGGCAGCGACGCGCTGGGGCCGCCCTTGCCCTGGCTCGGAACCCCCAGGCCCACGCTCGCGCCCGCGTCGGCCGAAACCTCCTGCGACTGGGTGAGCGTCAGCGACGTCGGCTTGCCCCCCTCCATCTCGATGCGCGCCGTGGTGGACTGGTTGATGTCCACGCCCGCGCTCGCGCCCGCGCTGAGCACGTCCTGCAGGCCCTTCATGCCCAGGTCGCCCGCGAGGTTCCCCTCCGCGCCCAGCTCGAACTCCACCGCGCTCACCTTGTCGCGCAGGCCCTCCAGCTCCGACCGCGGGTCGCCCAGCACGACGTTCAAGCCCAGGCCCAGCAGGGGGTTCTGCCCTGAGGCGCCCGACACGGCGGCGTTGGCCGCGATGATGCCGGCGGCGCGCTGGGCCTCCTCCAGGGTGTCGAACTTGTACTCCACCGTGCCGCCCGCGGTACCGAACACGCTGGCGCTCGCGTCCGCCGCCCCCTTGCCGCCCATCTTCCCGATGATGCCCGCACCCACATCTCCGCTGGCGGAGACGGTGTAGCCCCCGCCCTCCTCGGCGCTACGGCTGACGGTCAGGTCACCCTTGCCGGTGATGCCGACGGCGTAGACATCCACCTCGGCATTGAGGCCCACGGAGACGCTCTCGCCCGGCTTGAGCTGTTCCACCTGCGTGTTGAAGTTGAGCGCGTCCTTGGCCGCGCCCACGGTCTTCGCCGAGTCGCGCACCACGCCGGCCGCGCCCTGGAGGATGCCCCCGGCGAGGTCCTGGGCGAAGTCCTGCACCGGATTCTGCGCCGGCGCGTCCTGGATGGCCTGCCCCAACTGGTCCAGCCCGTTGGCCAAGACGTCCGTCGCCTTGCCCAGCTCCTCGCCCACCTTCTGGGCCGTGTCCTTGAGCGCGTCGCCCGCCTTGGTCCTCAGGTCCTCGAAGAAGTCGCCCACCGTCTCGCGGTCCTTCTGCTTCACGTCGCGCCCGCTGTCGCCCGGCGCCTCGTGTCGCTCGAAGACGTCCTGCGTGTGCTTCTTGGCGACCGACTCAATCTGCTCCGTGGTCTTCGTCGCCGTCGCCGCCGCCTCCGCGGCCTTCTTCGCGGCTGCCTCCGCGGCCTTCTTCGCGGCCGCCTCCGCCGCGCGCTTCGCCGCTTCCGCCGCGCGTCGAGCGGCATCCGCCGCGCCACCGATGATTCCGCCGATTGCCATGGGATGTCCTGGTTGGGGCGGGCGTCCGCGTCCTCCTGCTCCTCACGGAGTGACGCGGGCACCGCCGGTTCACTGGGGTTGGGGTGGGAGCGCGAGGGGCGTCATGAAGCGCGTCGCCCGTTCGCGCGGGAGTGCGAGGCATGCCGCCCCGACACGCCCTCCTCAAGCTTCAGCAACGGCCTTCGTCCTCTGGACGCATGCGGGTTCAGCACCATGGACTGAGGCCCCCCGCGGGATGCGAGGACGTGGACCACGACATGGAAGGCTCCTGCCCGGGGGATGGGCATTCGCATCGAGGAACTTCCGTCATTTTCCTGAGGCTGCTGCGAAAGTTTCGTCGGTTCTTGAGAATTCGGCGGCGGGCCCTGTGGCTCTTTGAGCCCCCCGCCGCGGCCCAGCGGAAGTGCTCTTCTGCCTCCTCCTCGCACGGGACGGGGCGAGGGAGCTTGCACGGCGAGGCGCGCGATTGCCGCGGCAGGGGCGCATCGGACCGTTGGGGAGCGATCCCATTGAAAGGAGCGCACCCGTGGACGTCATCGACCTGTTGATTCAGCAGCGCCGCGAAGTCGACGCGCTGTTCCTGGCGTTCCGCAACGCCTCGGACGACACGAGCCGCAGGGAACTGTGCATCCAGCTCGCGGAGGCGCTCATGCTGCACTCCACCATCGAGGCGCGCTGGGTCTCCCCGAAGGCCTCGCGGGTGGTGGGCGACGAGAAAATCGAGCACGCGGAGTAGGAGCACCAGGAGATGACGAAGCTCCTGGGTGACATCGTGCGGATGCACGACGACATGAACGCGGTGAAGGCCAAGGTCGGCGCGCTGGAGAAGGTGGTCAAGCGACACATCGCGGACGAGGAGAAGAACATCCTCCCGCAGGTGGCCAGGAACATCACCGCGAAGGATCTCGGCATGTCCTGCAAGGACCTGGTCCGCGAGGCCTCCCGGATTCGGAGTGAGGAGATGAGAGACTGGGGCGGCGGGTCTCTCTGACGCCAGCCTTCACGGCGCACCCCGGGGTGTCGCGGCGTCCTGCTCCGACACCACCGGGCCTCTTCGTCTCGCGCCTCGCGACGGCGCCCCCGCCGACGGCTCCCGGCGGGGTGAACCAGAACGTGCTGCCCCGACCTGGCGCGCTGACCACGGCCACATTGCCGCGAGCCAATCCAGCCCGAGTCTTCGCGACCTGGTCCGATGTGGAGACCCAGGCCCAGTGGTTCATCGGGCCGCACGAGCGGTGGACGCCCGTGAAGCGCGAGCGTCCCTCAAGCAGGTGCGCAGGAGGCGAGCGCGGGGCATGAGGCAGCGGCCAGGAAAGAGCGGGTGAAGGAGAGGACACCGCGAGTGGACTTTCGCCGAGTTGCTCAGGAGGACGTTCGACTTCGACGTGTTCGCCACCCTCCCTCCCCCTCAACAGGGCCCCCATTCCTCTTATGCGCGCGACCGACTTGTCAGCGACGATTTCCGCCTCGCCATCGACGGCACAAGTGGGCTCCAACCTCACGCTGACGCTCACCGTGACAAATGGCGGAACCAGTCCCGAAGGTCAGGTCTTCCTCTCACAGCTCCTACCCGACGGCGTGACCTTCGTCGCTGTGACGTCCTCGCAGGGAGGCTGCCAACGCAACGGTTCGGCGGTAGGCTGTGATCTGGGGGCATTGGGCGCGAGCGCCAGCTTGACCGTGACGGTGGTCTTGCAGCCGCTGAGCATTGGGAGCATCACCACCTCCGTGGAGGCCACCGGGTCGCTGGTGGACATCAATGATGCGAACAACACCGCGGACCTGAGCATCACCGTCATCCCCTAGGTGCTCCGAAGTAAACGGGTCCATCCGTGGCGAGCGACGGTGGGCCCTCCTCGGTGGAAATCGGTCCAAGTCCGATGTCCACCGGGGGCTCCTATTCCCCCGAGTCAGCGAGGCCGTCGGTGAGACTGGAATCAACGGTGCGAAGGGGGTTGAGAACAGCCGCATTGCTCCTGCTCCTCGCCGGAGGATGCCGGAGCCCATCCCTTCTCACCGACGGGCGAACCCATGAAGCCCTCCCCGGACAGGAAGCCTCGCCCGCCAGGCGCATGGGCGGAGGGCCCTGGCTGCTTCAGGTCCGCAAACAGGACTTGTGGGTCCGCACCCCTGCTGGGGACAGCGAGTACGCACTGACACGGACCGGGCGGGTGGTGGCCACCCGGCCCTACGGAAACGGGCTGGGATGGAGCGGCGTCGCCATCTCTCCCGATGGGCGCCAGGTGGCCTATGTCGAACGCCCGGAAGCGCAGGAGCACGAATCCCCGGGCCGATGGGCCCTCCTGTGGATCGTCAATTCGGATGGCTCGGGTCGACGCATGCTGCTGGACCTTCGCGAGCACGCGCTGACTCCGGGGCCGTTCCGCGCGGGCCCCATCCTCTGGTCCTCGGATGGCGCCCGGATCGCATTCTCCCTGGAGTCCTTCGCGCGAACCGGTCCGGAGTCGCGGCCCTGCCCGCTCGCGGAGGTCCACACGGTGGAGGTGGGTTCAGGCAAGGTGGAGCGGCTCTTCGAGAGTCCAACGCACGGGATGCTCACCCCCCGAGGGTGGAGCGCACAGGGGGCCGTCTCCTTCTCGCTGCTCTCCTGTGAGGCAACCGCCGAGGTCGGGAAGGACGGCCGCTTCTTCGAATTCGAGCCAGGAAGAGGCATACGAGACACGCACGCGCGCGGTGCGGTTTCCTCCGACGGGGTGCATACGCTCCTGCTGCCAGCGACACCGGAAGCCGGGGTTCCCACCGCATTGCTGGATGGAAGGAAGGTGGATGCCCCTTCCGAGGTCGACACCCGACTCCTGCGCCACGTGGCCTGGATGCAGCACCAACCCGTGGCCTATCTCACGACCTACTCAGGACAGCCTCGCTCCTGCGCCTTCGACCGTGTGCCCGCGCCAGCGCTCTTCCAGGCGAACTTCGACGCGTCGCGACCGGGCATCGAGCCGAGAACGGGACTGGGTGGACTCATGGTCCTCGCGTTCTCACCCGACGACGCACACGTCCTCGCCGCGACGGTCCTGCTGCGCTCCCAGGCAAGCGAGGTGTGCTGGCCGGACACCTTCGATTCGCTCCTGGTGATGGAACGCGTCCAGTTGGAGAACAGCCCCACCCTGACCGCGCTCTCCGCTTCCAGCATCCGGCTCGACGTGCCGGCATCGCAGATGGGACCAGAGCTTCAGGGCTTCGTGGGCTGGGTGCGGTAGCATTCGAACCCACGAAGAACGCAATTTTTCGGCTCGGCCTTGCAAGTAACGCCTCACTGCCATGCGCTGGTGCCGGAAGGCGTCTTCGTGCCGGGGGAGGGCGGCGTGCGCTTCGAGGCGTTGCCGCCGCCCACGCAAGGACCTGCATGCCAACGACAGGCAGGGACTGGAACGGCGATGCCGCTACGGGGCGCGCGGTGCGCTGGCGCTGGAGCGGCTGTCACGAGCGGAGGACGGCCGCATCGCCTATCGGATGAAGCGCCCGCTGCCGGACGGCACCACGCACCTGCTCTTCACCGGGCTGGAACGGTTACGGCGTGTAGCGTCCCTGGTACCTCCGCCTCGGGCAAACCTCACGAGGTTCCACGGCGTCTTCGCTCCAGGCGTCAGACTGCGGCCATTTCTGGTCCCTCAAGCAGGTGCGCAGGAGCGGTGTGCCGGTGGCCATCACCGCGTGCGCCCTGACCGACGGCGACTTCGTGAACAGGTTCCAGCCGCCCGTGGACACCGGCTGCGTGCCGGATGACCTGGGCCAGGGGTGTGGATCCGCGCGAGCCGATCGCGTGTTGACGGTCGACCTCGACGCAGCTCGCCCTGCATCGCTGCTGGTGGTGCGCGGCATCACCGCCGATGTGGTCGCCGAGACCTCGGTCGACGGCGAGTCCTGGGCAGGCGTCGGGTCGGATTGTTCATCCCCGCGACCAGCGCTCGCTACATCCGCCTGCGCAGCAAGACCGACAACGGCGGGCTGTCGCTGAGTCTGACCGAGCTCTCGCTGTGGTGACGCCGTCCCCAAGGCGTCGGTGCGCTGGCTGAGCGATGGCGCATCCCTGCGGTCGACGGTCGAGACACCAAGAGTGCGCTTGCAGGGCGAGCGGGCGGGCGAGCGGACGCTGTCAGGGCGCAAGGCAGCTCGAGCGTTGACATCCACGGTCAAGTCTGCTGAAGGTTTGACCCCATAGGAAGTCGTTCTCGCGCGCTCAGGTATGCGAAACGCTCCTGCGTCGATGGCGCCCTCGCTCGCGTCCGACGTTCCTTGCCCCGGCCTCTGCGCCGCTCGGCATTCCATCCACCCGGAGTCCACGGACTCCGGTGCATGGGGCGCGTGCGCCCACGTGCATGAACCTGCGGGACGGTCGCCGGCGCCCAGTTGCGCCGGGCAGCGCCCCTGCTCGAGGTGTGTCCAGATGGCTCTTCGTGTCGCGATCATCGGAGCTGGCCCCAGTGGCTTGGCCCAGTTGCGTGCGTTTGAATCCGCTGCCCGCAAGGGAGCGGAGATCCCGGAAATCGTCTGCTTCGAGAAGCAGGAGGATTGGGGCGGGCTCTGGAACTACACGTGGAGGACCGGCCTGGGACGCTACGGCGAGCCGGTGCACGGCAGCATGTACCGGCACCTGTGGTCGAACGGTCCGAAGGAGGCGCTCGAGTTCGCCGACTACTCCTTCGACGAGCACTTCGGCCGGCCGATCCCGTCCTATCCGCCGCGCGAGGTGCTCTACGACTACATCCGCGGGCGGGTGGAGAAGTGCGACGTCCGCAAGTACATCCAGTTCAACACCATCGTTCGTTGGCTCTCCTGGTCCGAGGAGACCCGGAAGTTCACCGTGGTGGTCGACGACCTCGCCAAGCGCGAGGTCCGCGAGGAGTCGTTCGACCGGGTGGTGAACGCAACCGGCCACTTCTCCACGCCGAACGTGCCCTTCTTCGAGGGCATCGACTCCTTCCCCGGTCGCGTGCTGCACGCGCACGACTTCCGCGGCGCCGAGGAGTTCGCGGGAAAGAATCTCCTGCTGATCGGGAGCAGCTACTCCGCCGAGGACATCGGCGTGCAGTGCCACAAGCTGGGCGCGAAGTCGGTGACCATCAGCTACCGGTCCGCCCCCATGGGCTTCAGGTGGCCTATGGGCATGAAGGAGGTACCACTGGTGAAGCGGTTCGAGGGGAACCGCGCGCACTTCGCGGATGGGACCTCCGCGACGCTCGATGCGGTCATCCTGTGCACGGGTTACCAGCACAAGTACCGCTTCCTTCCCAATGCGCTGCGCCTGGAGAGCCACAACCGGCTCTACCCGCCGGGGCTCTACAAGGGCGTGTTCTGGCAAGGCCAGCCGGAGCTCGCCTACCTGGGGATGCAGGACCAGTACTACACCTTCAACATGTTCGACGCCCAGGCATGGCTGGTGCGCGACGTGATCATGGGGCGCACCGCGCTGCCGTCCGCCGAGGAGCGCGAGGCGGACATCGCGGCGTGGGTCGAGCGTGAGGAGGGGATCCAGGATTCGTTCGGGGCGGTGGACTTCCAAACCGACTACATCCGGGACCTGCTCGACCGCACCGACTACCCGGGCTTCAGCGTGGAGAAGGTCGCGGAGCTGCTGAAGCAGTGGCTGCGCGACAAGCAGGAGGACATCCTCGGCTACCGCGACCGCACCTTCACGTCGATCGTCACCGGCACCCGCGCCACGCCGCACCGTCGCAAGTGGATGGACGAGCTGGACGACTCGGCGGAGAACTTCCTCGCCGAGGCCCCGGTGCGCAGGACCGGGTGAGGGGCCCCGGAGGGAGGGGCCCCGGCGCCGGGGCCGCGCGGCCAAGAAGCGTCGCTCGACGATGACCTCCTTGGGCCTTCCGCTGCCGGCATCCCTACAGGCGGCAAAAGGGCGTTTCCGTGCAGGCACTGGCGTAGACGGGGCGACAGGTCCGCAGCGGTGGACCCGGCGGCGTGGAGGGCCTCGTCTTCGGCGGAGCGCTCGAGGCCCTCCGCTGCGGAGAGAAGCGCGAAGGCGCAACGGAACGGGGCCTCATGGTTCCCCCACTCCCGGAGCTCTCGCGCCACCTCGCCAACTCCTGCGCGTGCAGTCACCGGGTCCGGATGGAGGACGGCGACGCGTCCGGCCATCGTCTCGTATCGCCCGGAGACCTGAGAAGTCCCCAGCGCAGACAATGTAACAGTCCGCGAGGCCTTCCGAGCTTCGAATCTTGCTGGCTGGCATCCCCGGCAAAAACGTTTGAGGCACGAATTACTGCGGGGCGATTACAGTATTCGGGTGAACAACTCTCCGGTATTGGTCAATATGATTGCGGGTCCAATCACCCTGGTTCCCGCAGGCACGGGTCCAGAACCGCACCGCTACGCGTGCTTGCAGGAGGGGGCAGTCAGGCTACTGAACAGCAATCTTGATGTGATTGCCGCTTACGACACCGATGCCACGCTTCTCCTCGCCGCCCGCGGCCTCGAACGTCTCGTGTTGTCAGACGGGAAGAACCTGCTCATCGTAGGTGACCACGCAGTTGTGGTTCCTGATCTCGTTTGTGATGCTGCCGCATGTGTCGAGGAACTGATCATCGCTACGGCGCCTGGCGACAGCACGCACCGTATCCTGCTGATCGATCCCGCTTCGGGGAAGATCTTGGACGACGTTCAGGTGGCGGCTGAAGATGCGACCGCGTTCATCACCCGCCATCCATCATCACCGACGCTCCTCGTGGAGCTGCCGATGGGGCAGTCAGGATCCAGCACCTACAAGATCGAACTCGCTGGTGGTTCACTGCGCGTTGAAGAAATTCTGGCTGGGCAGGATCCTGTCATCGCGGGCTTCAATCCATCTGGCACCAAGCTCCTCGTAACCCCCTACCCGGACGATCCTGAGGTTGCTCGCGTCTTTGCGTGGCCTTCGTTAGAAGAAACAGGTCGCCTCACTGCGGACGAATTGGATGCAGAAAACGGCATCGGTCTTCCGGGTTGCTGGGTCGACGAGGAGCGCATTGCGTTGTACGCGGTCGAAGACTCCCTCATCCTCACCGATCAAGACCTTGGGAGCCCCGTGCGCGCGGACTTCCCCATTGATCTGCGTGAAAGTGGAGACATCGAGTCACTCAAAAGCCTGGAACCTGGCAGGGTAGCTGTCGGCGTGTGGGAGCCTGAGGGTCGCTCAATGTTGGTGCTTGAGGGGTAGACATACCGCAACCCAGCTCAAGCGGCTCAGGCCGTTCGCACTGCGGTAATCGCACCATGTCTTCGAGCGCCTGTGTCGATTCGCGATTCTGTCTGGACCTAAACGGTCCTGATGCGCGAATGGACTCGCGTCCCACGGGGACGCCTGGTGCACGCGATGCCGTTGAGCGGATGGATGATGGTAGCCGTGGCGATGGTGTTCGCGCCGATGGCTGCGCGAGCCGAGTCACAGGCGTTGCCCCAGGACGAGGGCGCGGCGCAGGTGTCGGAAGAGGCCCCCGTGACGCTCGAGCCATCGGGCCTGCAGCCCGAAGACACGCGTCACGCGGACCAATGGTTGCTGAGCGTGAACCTGCCCCGCCTCGTGCTCGTGTCCTTGGGGGGAGCGGTTGGTGGCACCTTCCTGGGCGCGACCGGGATCCTCGTCATCAGCGGCACGTGCGGTGTCAACATGCTCTGCTCCGTCCTCGGGGGCCTGGGTGGCCTCTTTGCTGCCACCGCGGGTTTGGTGGCTGGCTCGCTGCTGGTGGGCCACTGGATGGACGGAGACGGCGCCTGGTGGAGCATGCTGGCTGGTGTGGCCGTCGGCGTGACCCTCGGCGTCGTCGCGAGCGCTTTCATCCGTAGCGAGTACGCCGACTGGGGAGTGCTGGTGTCCGCAGTCGGCGCGCCGCTGTTCGGTGGGCTGGCGTACGAGTTGACGTCACACGACAGCGCCAAGCGGTTCAACGCCACGCGCCCGCGCGGCGAGGTGGTGGGTCAGCGCGGTTCACCCGCGTCCGGTCCGGCGCGTCCCTCAGGGCGCGGCGGCCAGCGCCTGGGCCTTGGCCCTTCGGCCCCGCCACCAGAGCGCGAGGGTGATGGGAGAGACGAGCACCAGCATCATCAGCGAGCCGACCACCGCGCCCGCAGTGATCGCTGCGGCGAAGCGAAGCGCGGCGCCGAGGCCCGCTCGGTGGGGACCCGCTCCGATCCCGAGCTCCGCGCGCAGGTCCTCGACGTTGCGCTCGAGCAGCGCCTCGTAGTCGCGCCCGTAGGTGGACTGCTCGTCGAGCCCGCGGACGAACGCGCGCCAGGTGCGCACCGGGGCCGTCAGCAGCCCGCGGGTGTGCCTGGGCTTCAGGCGGGATGCCGTGTGTACGACCGCGTGAACGGCGGCACCGAGCGCGAGCTCCCAACTCGGAACAGCAAGGCCGGCCATGGGGACGTGCCCCACGACCGGCCTTGCTCCTCGGCGTGTCGACGCGGTCCTATTGCAGGGGCACGCGCTTGAGCTTGAAGGGCGAGGGGCTCTCGCTCATCGTGAAGTAGCTCGCGCCGTTGGCCTCGTACTCGATCGCCTCACCCTGGCCCTCGGTGGTGTCGGTCAGCGTGACGGGCGTCGCGAAGACGGCCGACTCGAAGCCAAGTCCCGGCGTCGCACGGAACTCGTAGACAGTGCGGTAGGTGCGAAGGAGGAAGCGATCCGCGCATGGGTGGATCGCCGCCGCGGTCGCGGCCGAGAAGTTGGCGTCTCCGTTCAGCGGCAGCTGGATCGTGTGGACGTGAATCAGCGTGGCCTGCACGCCCGGCGTCAGCGGCTGGGGGAACTTGTACACGCCGCTCTGCCCCGTGCCCCCGTTCTTGGTGACGACGTAGATGTCCCCGGTGGTGGGGTGCACCATCAGCGACTCCGCGTCCTTCGCGCCGTCCGGATAGACGAATGGGAAGGCCTCGGCGACGAGCCCCCCCGAGGTCTGGCCGTTGGCGAGATCCGGCTCGGGCACGCGGTAAATCGTGAACGACGTGGGGCTGCCACCCGGAGGGAAGTTGGCGCTCCACTTCCCGATGTCACCGATGAAGATGCACGAGCCGCTCGGGCAGGGCCCGGTTGCGAGGTCCTCCCAGTCGGCCGGCGTCACGTTGGTCACGTTGAACGTGCCGATCGTGCTCGCGTTGAGCGTGTCGATCGCGACGATCGCGGTGGTGTCCTCGTTGTGCACGTAGAGCGCGTTGCCGACCACGCGGCTCGCGGCCAGGCCCGAGGGCTCCACGATTTCCGGCGCGGTCACGGTGCCCTGGAGCGTGAAGGTGCTCGCGTACGTGTCGCCGACCATGCAGGCGGGGGCGTTGGCGGCGCGCAGGACGATCACGTGCGCGGTGTTGGTCTGCACGAACGCGGAGCTGCCGGAGAGGCCCGTCTGAAGGCCCGGCGCGGTGAGCGACCGGTAGGCCGCATTGAAGAGCAGCCCGTTGGTGTGACCCAGGCACGCGTCGAAGGCCTCGGTGAAGCCGAGCGGCGGCTCGATGCCGGTGGCAGGGCAGGTGGCGTCCGGCCAGACCTGTGAGCCGTACCAGACGGCGAGGCCACCCGCGCTGCCGGTCGCCACGTCGGGCACGGTGAACGACGCGGAGTCGCCGTTCTTCTGGCCTGCGTGCACGTCGATTGGCTGGACCGGATCGACGCCGCTGAAGGCCTCCACGCTCCCCGCCATGTGGGTGGTCGCGTCCAGTTCGAACGCGTAGCTCGCAGGCTCGGAGGCGCCCGCGACACGGTAGAAGATCCAGGTGCGGATGGCCCATGCGCTCTGCTCCGAGCGCAGGAACGTCCAGCCGGCGGGCGGCGTGACGGTCGCGGAGATGTTGTTGCGCACGGTCACCCGCGCGATGAGCGCGTCGTTGGCCTCGGTCCCCGACGGCTTGGGGATCGACAGCGAAGCGATCGACAGGCCGCTGTGGTGCGAGCTCCCACGCAACGCGACCCCCGAGGACGGCGCGACCTCGGCGCGGCGAAGGGCGACGACCTGCGCGATGTTGGTCTCGGCGAACGTCGAGCTCCCGTTGAACGGTCCTTGGAGGCCGGCACCGGCGAGGGGCATGAAGGCGGCGTTGAAGACGAGGCCCTGGGACGAGGACACCAGGCAGGTGTCGTAGGTCTCGGCGAAGCCCACGGGGGGCTCGATCGCCGGGGTCGGACACGCGGCGCCGGTCCACGCCTGCGCGCCGAACCAGACGGCAGCCCCGCCCGCGGTCGAGGTGCTCAGCTGCGGCGTCGTGAAGGCCGTCGAGCCGCTGTTGCTCTTGCCGGCGTGCGTGTCGATCGGGTTGGCCGGATCGACGCCGGCATACGCCACGAGGTTGCCGACGAGGTAGCTCGCGATGGAGCTCTGGAAAGTGTGGCTCGCGGGCTCGCTGGCGGTGGCGACGCGGACGAAGACCCAGCCGCGGATGCTCCAGGTGCTCATGTCGGTGCGCACCAGCGTCCAACCTGCAGGCGGGGTGAGCTCGGCGCCGATCTGGTTCCGGTTCGCAAGGTGCGCCAGCAGCACGTTACCGGCGGCGACGCCCGTAGGGGTCGAGAGGGTCAGGCTGGTGACCGTCTTGCCGCTCGCGTGCGTGGTGCCGACGAGGGTGATTTCCCCAGTGGCCGGCGGCTGGACGGGACGCAGCACCACCGCGTGCGTGATGTTGGTGTTGGGGAGCGTGGAGCTGCCGGTGAAGGCGGGCTGGGCACCTGCGGCCCCGAGCTCCGAGGTGGCGGCGCTGTGCAGCACGCCGCGCGACGACGAGACGAGGCAGGTGTCGAGCTGCTCGGTGAAGCCCGTCGGAGGGGTGTGGACCGCGGGGCACGCGGCGCCTCCCCAGACCTGGGCCGAGAACCACACTGCGAGGCCGTTCGCGGACGACGTGGTGGCGACGGGCAGCGCGAGGCTCGCGCTGTTGCCATTCTTCTGGCCCACGTGCACGTCGATCGGCTGGAGTGGATCCGCGCCCGACACCGCGACCAGGGTGGCCGCCATGGAGCTGGCGAGGTCGAGGGTGAAGGTGTGGCTGCTCGGCTCGGCCGCGCTGGCCACGCGGAGGAAGAGCCAGGACTTGATGGCCGAGGCGCTCTGCTCGGAGCGCAGCAGCGTCCAGCCAGCGGGTGGGGTGGCGACGGCGGCGACGGCCTCGCGATTGCTCAGCTGCATCACCAGCACATCTCCGGCGGCCGTACCGACGGGGGTGGGGATGGAGAGGGCGGTGATGGCCAGGCCGCTCGCGCTGGTGGTTCCTCGCACGGAGAGCGTGGAGAGGCCCTGGGCCGTCGTCGCATCCTGTACGTCGTCGGGCTGCGCGAGCTCAGTCGTTCCACAGGCGGCCATCAGTAGGGCGGCCGCGATCCACAGACTTCGGAATGGGGGCATGGGGTTTTTATCGGGTGTCGACTCACCGGACTGGAGGTCCGGGAATCGGCCATGAGAAGGACCCCGAAGCGAGAAGCGCAATCGACTGTCATGACACGGGAAAGCTGCCGTGAAACAGCTGGGATCGTCGGGTGGGATCGAAAGAAGGTGGCAGTCCTGTCCATGCGGTCACGCGGAGTCCTTGGAGAACGCGAAGCCCAAAGACATCTGCGCACGGTGCAAGGGCCGAAGGGCGGTCGGCACCCCGAGGGGCGGGCATCCAGGCAAGCCTCGTGACCGTGGCTGTGACCGGCTCGTGACGTCAGCAGAACGGTGCTGACATCCTGTGATCTGGAGCGTGCCCGAAGGCTTCTTGTCAGCGTCCGAGCACGGCGCACGCGGCGAGTACGGCGCATCGATGGAGGGCCACCCCAGGCTGTGGGGTGTTGAGGCTCAAGACAGCCAACAGGCGAAGGCTCCTGCCACGCACCTGATGGGAGCGGGGGCTGGGCAGGCGTGTGCCCCAAGGGGGCTCAAGCGGCCTGTCCACCGGCCGGGAGCGTGCGCTTCGTGTACCCGGCGGGGCTGGGAGCCCGCGCGCCCGACTTGAAGGCGTTCGCCGCGTTCATGGCGCGGCATGGCCTGGAGCCGGGACACACGGCCTTCCAGCTCGGGCCTACGCGGCGGCACGGGTGCTGGTGGAGGCCCTCACGCGCACTGGCGCGGACGTGACGCGGGCCAGCATGGTGCAGCACCTGGAGGCGCTGCGCGACTTCGACACGGGCGTGTCTCCGTCCGTCACCTTCGGCATCAACCGGCGCGTGGGCGTGCAGGGCGCGCAGTTCGCGGCGCTGGACGTGGCCACGGGCGGGCTCGTCGCGGCGTCGGAGTGGATTCCCCTGACGCCATGAGCCAGCATGGGGTGTAATCCTCGAAGGAGCACCCGTTGCTCCTCCCCTCCGAAGAGGTCGCCCGGAATGACTCTCTTTCGTGCCCATGCAACGCCCCGTCGTCTCGCGCGGCTGCTGCTCTGTCTGGTGACGGCCGCGACAGGCGGATGTCGCTCCGAGGGCGGAGAGGAAAAGCGCCCCGAGCCATCCCGGACGCCGACGGAGGCCCCCGCGGCGGAGCAGCCCGCCGACCTCCATGGCCTCGGAGGGGTCGAAGGCGTGCAGGCCTCGTATGACCAGTCCCGTCAGCCTGCCAGGTTCATCGCCGCGCTGGGAATTACGCCGGGACAGCGGATTGCCGATGTCGGAGCGGGCCTGGGCTACTTCACGCAGCGACTCTCGGAGGCCGTCGGTCCGGCGGGACAGGTGGTCGCGACCGACATCAACGACGAGGCCATCAAGCGGCTTCGCGCACGGATGTCCGAGCGGAAGAACGTCGTGGTGCGCAAGGTGGAACCGGACGAGCCAGGCCTCGAACCCGGCGCGTACGACCTCATCCTTCTCTCCGAGGTGGACCACTTCCTCTCGGACCGTGTGGCCTACCTGACCAGGCTGCGTCTCGCCCTCACCCCGAATGGCCGTATCGCGGTGACGCACCTTCGGGCGATGCGCCCGCCGCTCGTCGCCGCCGCCCAGCAGGCGGGCTACTCCATCGTGTCCGAGTACGACGGCCTTCCGGACCACTACCTGCTGTTCCTGCAGCCCGCGTCCAGTCGATGACCCTGGGGGAGCGGCGGCGCGAGGGCCTCGCCTCGCGCGGGTGACGTTCCACGAGGGCTCGTGCACACGCACGGGCCCTTCGTCGTTTCAGGCGACGGTCCATCCTCGGACGTCGTGGCGAAGAAAGACATTCGAGGGCTCCGCCTCGACGACGCGGGTGGCCATGGCCCTCAGCCGGAGCTTGTCCCGCTTGCTCAGGTCCCTCCAGGGCAAGAACAGGTGCGAGTTCCGCGAGCGCCAGAGCACCACGCCCCTCCAGCCACCCTTCATCGCCTGGTCGTGAAGGAAGGAATCGAGCTTCTGGGTGAGCGTCACGGGCTTCAGCTCGGGGCTGAGCAGGAAGTCGAGCACGGCAACCTGTCTGGATTCGACGGCCCTCACGATGGCGCTCGCGACGACCACCGAGCGCAGGTTCGGGAAGGCCTGCTTCGAGAGGATGGCCTGGACCTCGCTCACGGCCCCTTCGTCGATGGCGCGGTAGAGCGTCTGGGTGTGCCGCTTCTCGCGCGAGACCGAGAAGCGCCAGAGCAGGACCAGCGCCGTGAACGGCAGGACCGCCAGGAGCCACTCCTTCAGCGTCGACATGCGTCTGTCATAGCATCGGGTCCTGGCTTGCAGGGGCGTCCCGGGTGGCTTCGAAGATGCTGGCTGAGGGCGTCGCGGCCGGTGCGTGGCGTCCCGCGGACAGCCGACGTCGCAGGGTCAGGGGCTCTCGAGGCTGGAGGCCGTCAACGCGGCGGCCCGGACGAAGGTCTCGAGGAGCTCGGGGCCAAAGTACTGGAGCTGACTCTCACCGCTCCGATTCCGGACGTGCTCGGACGAATCCAGATAGCCGATGTAGTCACCCGTGAGCGAGATGACGCGGGTTGCGCCGCCCGCTGCCTCGAGCAGGCGGCCCGCTGGAAGCGTCACTTCGGCTGGCACGAACAGCAAGCTCACGGCCCCCAGGCTCAGTCGAGAAGCCTCGGCCTGGCGAGGGCCCAGGTGGCACAGGGCGTTCTCGGTGACGCCGTGCAGGCCGACGGGCACGAGTCGGCTTGCATCGGGGCGCGGGAGCTTCACCTGGACCCGCGTGTAGGCCAGTCCCTCCGCCGGGACGGGAGTGGGATGGATGCCGCGAGCCGCGTGCGTCAGGAGCGTTGCGAAGAGCGCATCCCGGGAGGGGGAGTCGCTCTCCTGTGAGGGGAGGGTTGCCCGAGCATTCCCGACCATGCCCTGGAGGAAGAGAACCACTCCACCTTCCTCCTCCAGCGTGCGGCTGTACCGCCCCGGATAGTCTCCCGAAAGGGTCCGGGACTTGTGGGGGGCGAGCGTCGGATGCGCCGAGAAGATGGAGAGCTCCGCGACCTTTCGCTGCTCGTGTCGGAAGACCAGACGTGTCAACCGGGCATCGACATGGGGTTCGGCGCGACCGCGAGAGACGATGAGGTCGGGGACGATGCCCTCACCCAGCTCGACGGAGACCGGGGTGAGTGTGTCCACCGCCCGCCGCAAGGCGCTGCTTGTCGCCGCGATGATGGCTTCTCTCGCGGCTGGGCGGAACCGCCCGACTCCGCCGAGTTGGAAGAGGGAGGACGGTTCGTAGCTCCCCATGGAGGAATGGGTGTGCGTGGCCGTCACGAACAGTTCGGTGACCTTCAACTCTTGGAGGAGGGCCGCCAGGGAGAGTCGCATCGAGGAAGGGGGGAGCAACAGCTCCGTCGAGACGATGGCCACGCGGAGGTCGCCAGACTGGAGCACCAGGGCCCTGACGGCCAGTGGAGTGGTTGCTTCCGTGGCCGCGGGGCGCAAGGGGCCATAACCGGCGGAAGCGACCGGCAAGGGCGCGATGATGTCCTCCACTCCCGCGCCAGCCTGGAGCGGCCCCTTGACCATGTCGGCGGCGGCAACGCGGGGGCTCTCGGAAAGGGGCGCCGGGCACCACCAGTCCACGTCTGCGATGGCATAGAGGCCGAGGATGAAGAGGAGCGGCGCACCCAGTCTCTTGATCCATGGCCGGAGGCGGTGCTGTGGGCTCGGGGACATGCGCCGGATTGAGAGGGTGGGGAGCGCCCGGCGATAGCAACCTCGAATGGGTGCGTCAATCCATCGGGTCGCCTCTCGGAGGAGCAGGCCGTGGCATGCTCGCCCCGAGAGGCAGGAGCCAGAGGCCTCGCTCACCCGGCGTGGGGCTCGGGCGGCTTAGAGCTCGTTTCACAACCTCCGTCCAACTCGGCGCAGGAGCACGATGCAGCAGCCGAGCTGAAGCAGCGCGAGGTGGAGGTCGGCGCGCCGCTCCTCGCGGACGCGCAGCCGCTTGAAGCTGTGGAGCCAGGCCAGGGTGCGCTCCACCACCCAACGGTAGCGGCCCAGCCGCTCGCTCGACTCGATACCGCGGCGGGCGATGCGCGGGGTGATGTGGCGCACGCGTATCCCTTGGCGGATGTCACTAAAGTCGTGAAGTAGCCCCACGGGTGTCAGAGACCGGGTAAACGGAGCGCGCTTGGGGCGGCTGAGCGGATCGTATCGTCTGAACGAGCAGGACTGGCCACTTGCGGACGATTGCTCTCCCCGTTCGCGGCTGTGCCATGGAACTGTCATGGTCAACGCCAATCATCTGACGCGCCACGTTGCCCTCCACGCCGATGGGCTCTTCACTCTCCCGGAACATGGCCATGCCATCCTCTCGCCGCGTCATGAGCCATCATTCCGGTGACTCCTCCCACACCCCCATGCGAATCCTCCTCACCGCTCTGGTCCTGCTGAGCGCTCCAGTCCTCGCCCAGCCCAAGTCCGTGCCCACTCCGAAGTCGGCGCCGAAGTCGGACGGCTTCATCCGCCAGCTCGTGGAGACGCGCTACTTCAACATCGGCCGTCCCATGGGCACGAGCTTCACCCCGGACGAGCAGACGCTCTTCTTCCTGCGCAATCCGGAGGGCTCACGCGCCCTCGCGCTCCACGCGTTCGACGTGGCCACGGGACAGACGCGCGAGCACCTCACCGCGGAGAGCCTTCTGCAGCGTGCCCGGGAGAACCTCACCGTCGAGCCGAAGGCGCGCCAGGAGCCCGCGCGTGTGTCCTCGCGGGGCCTGAGTTCCTATGCCCTGTCCGAGGACGGCGAGAAGTTGCTCGTGGGCTTGTCCGGCAAGCAGTACATCGTCACGCGCGCGTCCGGGAAGGTGACGGAGCTGAAGACGGGCCCCGGCGCCATGGACGTGCGCTTCTCTCCCGATGCCACCCAGGTGGCCTATGTGCGGGGGCATGACGTGTATCGCCTGGACCTGGCCACGAACACCGAGCACCCAGTGACGAAGGGCGGCACGGAGGAGAAGAGCCACGGGCTGGCGGAGTTCATCGCCACGAGCGAGATGATGCGCTTCTCCGGCTACTGGTGGAGCCCGGACGGAAAGGCCCTGGCCTACACGGAGTCCGACACGAGCGGCGTGGAGAAGCTCGCCATCGCGGACGCGCTCCACCCGGAGAACGATGCGCGGCGGCTCGCCTTCCCGCGCGCCGGCAAGGCCAACGCCCGGGTGCGCCTGGGTATCATCCCCATCACAGGCGGCAAGACGACGTGGGTGCGCTGGGACGTGGAGAAGTATCCCTACCTCGCCACGGTGCGCTGGCCGGCGAAGGGCCCTCTGACGGTGCTGGTGCAGAACCGGCTCCAGACGGAGGAGCTCCTGCTCGCGGTGGACCCGAGGACGGGGAGCACGCGCACGCTGCTCGTGGAGAGGGACGACGCATGGCTCACGCTGCACCAGACGTTCCCCCACTGGCTGGAGGATGGAAGCGGCTTCCTCTGGTACACAGAGCGCAACGGCGCTGGCGAAGTGGAGCTGCGCGACGCCTCGGGCAAGTTCGTGCGCTCGCTCGTGCCGCCCGGCGCGGGCTTCTATGACATGGCGGGCTACGTGGAGAAGGACGGCACCGTCTACTTCACCGGCGGCCC
Organism: Myxococcus sp. AB056; assembly: GCF_006547365.1. Taxonomy (NCBI): domain Bacteria; kingdom Pseudomonadati; phylum Myxococcota; class Myxococcia; order Myxococcales; family Myxococcaceae; genus Myxococcus; species Myxococcus sp. AB056. Next base: position 27,589 of record NZ_VHLB01000053.1, read on the forward strand.
AACCTCCGACGAGCGCTACGTGTGGCGCCTGAGCCCGGGCGGGAAGCCCACCCGCGTCACCTCGGAGAGCCCGGCGCTGGAGCTGGCCCGGATGTCCAAGCGGGGCGGCTTGCTGGCCATCACGTCCGAGGGCCCCCGGCGCATGCGTCACACCACTGTGATGAAGGCGGACGGCACTCGCGTGGGCGAGCTGCCCTCGGTGGCGAAGGAGCCGCCGTTCCAGCCGCGAGTGGAGGTGCGGTACGTGGGCAAGGAGCGCTACCCCACGTCGCTGGTGCGTCCTCGCGACGCGAAGCCCGGCGTGAAGCTGCCCGTCATCGTGGACATCTACGCGGGGCCCGGCATCCCCATGGTGTACCAGAGCATGCAGCAGCACCTCACCAACCAGTGGCTCGCGGACGAGGGCTTCATCGTGGTGAAACTGGACGGGCGAGGCGTTTCGCCCACCGCCGACGCGAAGCTGCGCAAGCCGAAGTACGACTGGCCCCGGCTGCTGCTGGACGAGCAGGTGGCCGCGCTGCGCGCGCTCGCGGCCGAGGTGCCGGAAATGGACCTGAGCCGCGTGGGCATCACTGGCGCGAGCAACGGCGGCTACATGTCCGCGCTGGCCGTGCTCACCCGCCCGGACGTCTTCAAGGCCGCGGTGGCCGTGTCCTCAGTGACGGACTGGCGCGACTACGACTCACACCTGACGGAGCGCTTCTTCGGCCTACCCGACGAGCACCCCCAGGCCTACGAGCAGGCCTCGCTCCTCACTCACGTGAAGGCCGACCAGCCCATGGGAAAGCTCCTGTTCATCCATGGCACTGCGGACGACAACGTCCTCTTCTTCCACGCCCTCAAGCTTTCGGACGCGCTGTTTCGGGCGGGCCAGCCCCACGAGTTCCTGCCCCTCAGCGGCATGCCACACATGGTGTTCGACCCGGTGCTGGCCGAGCGCATGTGGGAGGAGACCGCGCGCTACTTCAAGCGGCACCTCTAAACCACCTCGGCAAGTCCGCTCAACATGGAGCCCGGCATGCTCGAAGAGGACGCGGAGGACATCGGGACGATGCTGTAGGGCACGGAATTCCCTTCGTGCCAAGCGCTGACCGCCTTGGAACGGTGCGCCTGAAGGCGGTCCCAGATAATGACGAGGGGGCGTCCGAGGCGCCGACGGAAGTACCGCATTGCGGCGATGACTTCCTTGTCGTGGACAGCGCCGACGAAGTGACGAGCGAACACCTTGGGGCGTTCACGCCCCCGCGGGGCAGCGTCAGCAGCACGACGCTGGACACCTTACGGCGCCTGCTCAGACGCTTGAGGACTCGGACTTGCCCCACCGGCGCCCAGGTGGTGCCCAGGCGGGCCCGAAACGTGGGACCCGTCTCATCCAAGAAGGCAATCGTCCTCCTGCTTCTTCGAGCCCCCTTTTGATGCGAGGCCAGTCTCTTCTTCCCCAGGCTTCGATGAGCGCATCATCCCGCTCGCGAGCCTGGGGACGAGGGCGGTGCGCGGAGAACCCCAGCCGATGCAGTGGCCTCGACAAGGAGCGCGGCTGGTACCGCACGCCCCAGCGTTGCTCGATGAGACGTGCGATGCGTGGAAGGGTCCATCGCTCCGTGGGAAAGACGGCCCGAACGGCGCCGGCCTTGAATGCTCGGGCCACTTGCTTCCACTCCGAGGAGCTCAGCCGTGAGGGCCGGCCCTGATGCGGCTTGCGCCGCAGCCTCCTGACGCCTCCTTGCGCGAGGGCTTTGCACCACAGCGGCACCGCTCCTCGGGTGACGCCGCTGAATGGCTGCTGCCCCATCACCACCCCTTTCATCGGAACAAACGCTCCGGTGTTTAGGGGATTCATCGAGGCGGTTTAGGCGCTCGTAGGTCCGCTAGGCCCCGAGTGTCTTGCGCATGTTGCGGTGGGGGACGCCCACCTCGGTGTAGGGGGCGCCGAAGACGGCGTAACCCAGCCGCTCATAGAACGGGACCGCCGGTTCGCGCGCGTGCAGGTGGACATGGGTGAAGCCGCGCCGCACCAGCTCCGCTTCCAGCGTACGCACCAGCCGGGCACCCAGCCCTTGCCCTTGGAGGTGGGAGGCCACGGCCATCTGGAACAGCCGTCCGCCGTGGGCATCCTCGGGGTTGAAGAGGACGCAGCCGAGCACCCCCTCCTCCTGGTGCGCCACCAGGTGCAGGCTGTCCGCCTCGAAGGGAAAGGCGACGTCGTCACGCGTGTAGCCGAGCGGCTCGCGCAGCACGCGGAAGCGCAGCTCCAGCTCGCCCGCGTAGAGCGGATGCCCGGGCTGGATGAAGGTGAAGGTGGCGCCGGCCGTCACGTCAGAAAGTCCCCGTGAGCTGGAGCGTGAAGGTGCGGCCGTACTGGGGCACGGGGGCGATGGAGTTCTCGTCCGACACCGGCAGCGAGTAGCGGGCGTCCAGCAGGTTGTGCACGCCGGCGAAGTAGCGCAGGGGGCCGTAGTCACCCGACAGGCCGAAGCCCACCAGCAGTGCCTCGCCGCTGTCCGCGCCGCCCGGGCCGGTGGGCCGGGCGCTCTGGTAGATGGCCTGGGTGGCCACGCGCATGTCGCCGGCGCCAATGGGCAGCATCATCCGGCCCGCCACCAGGTGCGCGGGCGCCGCGGAGGCCACTTCCTCCGAGGCGTTGCGCAGCGTCACGTAGGAGTAGCTCACGTCCACCAGCAGCCAGCGGCCCGGCTGCCAGTGCACGCCGGCCTCGGCGCCCCAGGCGAGTGTGGTGCCGTCGGTGTTCATGAAGCGCAGACACGCGGCGGTGCCGCAGTCGCCTGAAGCCGAGTCCTCCGCGGTGAGCTGCACCAGGCTGGAGATGCGGTTGTGGTAGCCAGCGACGGTGAGGCGCAGCTCGTCCGTCAGGTCGTGCGAGTGCTCCAGCTCGAAGGTGGTGATGGTCTCCGGCCGCAGGTTCAGCGCCGCGCCCTGGGAGATGCCGTCCGCGTAGTAGAGCTCGTAGACGTTGGGCGCGCGGAAGGCGTTACCCGCCACCAGCTTGGTGAGGCCCCGCTCGTAGGGCCGGGCGATGACGGCCAGGCGCGGGGTGATGGGCGTGCTGTCCAGGTCCACGTACTTGTCCAGGCGCAGACCGGCCGACACGCTCAGCCGCGGGTGGATCTTCCACTCGTCGAGCAGGTACGCGGACACCAGCGTGCGCGCCTGGGTCTCCAAGGGCAAATCACCGGCGTCCTGCCGGACGCGAAGCTGCGCCTGACCTTCCACGCCGAGCGTGAAGACGTTGCCCTCGAACAGGCCGATGCGCGCGCGGGCCTCGCCGGTGAGCCAGTCCGCCGCGCCGCCCTCGGTCCGGGCGCCGCCGTCCTCCTCCGGGTAGACGTAGGTGCCCTCGTAGCGGCTGATGTCGAACGCGCCGCGCACGGACAGGCTGAAGCGCTCGGTGAACTGGCGCTCGTAGCGGGCCTCCGCGAAGGCGCGCAGGTCCTCCACGATGTTGCCCTCCGTGCCGGGCACGGTGCCGTAGGGCGCGGTGGGCAACTCCTTGGTGCGCACGTTGAACTGGGCCTGGAAGGACAGGTCGCCCACGCGGGCCCGGAGGGAGCCACCGGCGGCGCGCTCCGCGTCCAGCCCGGTGATGATGGGACCGCTGGAGCCCAGCCGGGTGGTGTCCGCGCCCGTGGACGTCAAGGCGGCGGCGCTCACCAGCACTGAGCGGTTGCCGTCCTCCCACGACGCGGTGGCGTGTCCCCGGGTGGTGCCGAGCGCGCCCACCGCGCCCGTGACTTCCAGGTGCTTGTCCGAACCCAGCGACTCACGGGGGACCACGTTGATGACGGCGAAGAAGGCGCCCGTGCCGTACAGGGCGCTGCCAGGGCCGCGCACCACCTCGATGCGCTCCACTTCCTGGATGTCCACGCTGAGGTCGCGGGCGGCGAAGCCCTGGCCGGCCCAGACGTCGTTCATGGAGTGGCCATCCCAGAGGATGAGGATGCGCGTGTTGAGGTCGCCCGGCGGGGAGAAGCCGCGCACGCCCATGTACGTATAGGTCCGGTCGTCGGTGAGATAGAAGCCGCGCACACCGGCCACGGCCTCGGCGACGGTGCGCCAGCCGAAGGCGCGCAGCTCCTCCTGTGTGAGCACGGTGGTGGAGGCGGGCGCTTCGTCGACGGCGACCAGGCTCTTCGATGCGGCGCGCACCGGAGGCGGCGCGTAGCGCAGCTCGGCGTGGACCTTCACTTCTTCCTCGGCCACCACCTTCACCGTCTGGCGGAGCGGGCGCACCTCGCGGCTCTCCACCTCCAGCGTGTGCTCGCCTTCGGGGAGGGTGACGACGGTGGGGGTGAAGCCGGCGGGCTTGCCATCCACGCGCACCGTGGCGCCGTCGCGGTTGGCGGTGACGACGAGCCGCCCGGTGGGCCGGTCCTGGGGACGCAGCGCCACGGCGACAGGCACGTTGCCGTCGGCGGGGACATCCACCACGTACTGGCTGGGCGCGTAGCCGGGGGCGCGCACGTGCAGCACGCGCTGGCCGGGAGGCAGCCGCACGCGGCCGGGCACGCGGGCCAGGATGTTGCCGTTGGGGGCGTCGCGAATCTCGGCGCCCTCCGGCGTGCCCGTCACCTCCACGCCGCCGGTGATGAGCGTGAGGTCGAAGGTCTGGTCCGTCTCACGGCCGCGCACCAGGGTGAGCGTGGCCTCCGCGGCGCGGTAGCCTTCCTTCTTCACCATGATTTTGTGACGGCCGGGCGTCAGCGCGAGCGTCTGCGGAGAGCGGCCCCGGCTGCCCAGGTCCATGCGGTCCACGTAGACGTCGGCGCCCTTGGGATTGGAGGTGACGCGCACCAGCGCGACCTTGGGACGGAGCCGGTCCACGGAGCGGGAGACCTCGGCGGCGTCCTCCTTGGGCAGGTCCTCGGCGAGCAGGTCGTTGTAGTAGCGGTACGCCTCGTTGAACTTGCCCAGCGCCTCGAAGCAGCGGGCGATGTTGAAGAGGACGTTCCGGTTGGGCACCAGGCGGTAGCTGGTGAAGTAGGAGCGCAACGCCTCGGCGTACTGCCCCTTGGAATAGGCATCGTTGCCGAGCTCGAACGCGATGTCCGCTTCATCCGCGTTGTTGTCCGCGAGCACGGGCGCGGACAGGAGGAACATCGAAAGGACGAACGCGAAAGAACGGGAGGAACGCATGGGACGCCAAGCATTCTTCCCTCTCTGGGGTGAGAGGTCCATGGGGGCTTATGGGTTGGTAACTGGGTGTCGGACCTGACGGGTAGTGTCGAGCCTGGACATGCAACGAGGAGTGGGGTTCCACTCCGGGGAGGCGGGGGCCATGATTCAGGAGCTGTCGGCCATCACGGTGAGAGAGGAACGGGACACGGGAATGGGCCACGAGACGAAGCGCCCGGCGACCTACGAGGACCTGGTGGCGCTGCCGGAACACCAGGTGGGACAGATTATCGACGGGGAGCTCATCGCTCAGCCCAGACCGGCGAGCCGACATGCGCGGGCCAGCTCGGCGCTGCTCAGTGGGCTGTTCAATCCCTTCGATTTGGGACAGGGCGGTCCCGGAGGCTGGTGGCTCCTGCATGAGCCGGAGCTGCGTTTCGGCGCGGACGTGCTGGTACCGGACCTGGCGGGCTGGCGCCGCGACCGGATGCCGGAAGTCCCGGATACACCCTACTTCACGCTGTCACCGGACTGGGTCTGCGAGGTGCTGTCACCTTCCACGGCGGCCGTGGACCGCTCGAGCAAGAAGCGCATCTACGCGCGGGAGGGCGTCGGGCACGTCTGGCTCGTGGACCCTCAGGCGCGGACACTGGAGGTGTTCCGGCTGAGCGGAGGGCGGTGGCTCGAACTGGGCACGTGGTCGGATGACGAGCGCGTCCGCGCCGAGCCCTTTGAAGCGGTGGAGCTGGAGCTCGGCGTGTTGTGGCTGCCGGAGGCGAAGGCGAAGTGACGCCGCCTCCGCCTCAGTGCACCACGCCCCGCGCGGACATGGCCGCCTGAGGCGAGGCGGAAGGCTCGCGCATCAGCTTGTCGCCCGCGGCCTGGAGGACCTGGGTGGTGGCACCCTCGGGGTCGCGGAAGAAGGAGGGCGTCCACATCCGCACGAGCTGCCAGCCCTGGCCCTCCAGCACGCCCGTGCGGAAGAGGTCCCACTCCACGCGGTCCGCGGCCTTGGGGTAGCGCGTGCCGTCACACAGCACGCCGACGGTGACATCGCCCGGGCGGGTGGGGTGCCGGAGCGCGACGTCCACGCAGAAGCCGTCATTGCCCCAGTGGACCTCCGAGGACACGCGGTGCTGCGTGGCCAGATGTCCTGCCAGGGCCTGCGCGAAGGCTGATCCCGCGTCCGTGGGTCTCACGAACACCTCCGCTGTCTCGGCGGGCCGCGACGCCTCGGACACGGTGTCCTCGGGCTCGCGCTGGGCGTCCTGGGCGTAGGCCGATTCCAAGGCCTCCGCGAAGCGCAGGTACGCGAAGAGGAGCCAGCCGCCGTTGGGCTGCCGGCCCGCTTCGATGGGGGGCGCGGACTGGTAGGACTCGCGCGGAATCGAGGTGACGAGGTGAATCTGCTCCCGCGCTCGCGTCACCAGCACGTTGAGCCGCCGGCCTCCGCCCGCGCTGCCCAGCGGACCGAAGCGCCGGTAGAAGCGGCCGTGCCGGTCCGGGCCGTAGGTGGTGCTGATGATGAGGTGGTCCCGCTCGTCGCCCTGGACGTTCTCCAGATTCTTCACGAAGAGCCCCTCGAACGAGCCCGAGCCCCTGCGCACGCGCGCTTCGGCGAGCCTCGACGCGAAGGACGCGTCGCTGGCGGCCATCTCATCGAGGACGTCGTTGATGGCGTCGCGCTGGGTGAGGTTGAAGCACGCGATGCCAATGGACGGCGGCTGCGGCCGTGAGAGCAGCTCCTTCACCAGCGAGCCCACGGCGCGAGCCTCCACCAGGTTGGTGCGCTTCTCATAGGTGCCGCCCACGGGGAGCAGCCGCAATGGCGCGTGGGGCACGCTGTGGGACGGGTGCGCGGGAATGGCCTGGAGCCGCTTGTCGTAGAAATGGTCGTTGCTGAAGGCGATGAGGTCCGCGTTCTGGGAGCGGTAGTGCACGTCCAGGTAACACTGGTCGATGTCGAGGTTGAGCGCCGCCGACAGCAGGTCCTCCACCTCGGATTGCTGCTCCTCGAAGAGGCCCTGCTCGCTTTCGGCCTCCTGCTCCGCGTTCTGCACCACGGCGGATTCGAAGAAGCGCGTGGGTGGCAACTGCTTCGGGTCACCGGCGATGACCACACGGTGGGCGCGGGTGAGGACGGGCAGGGCCTCTTCCAGCCGGCACTGCGAGGACTCGTCGAAGATGACGACGTCGAAGATGGGGCGGCGGGGGAAGATTTGCGCCACGGTCTGCGGGCTGGCCATCCACACGGGGCGGACGTCGAAGAGCGGGTCGCCCCCTTCGATGCCTTGACCGGTGGCGATGACCTGACGCACGCGCAGGGCGCGCTCTCCTCGCAGCATCAGTCGTCGGCGGAGCTCCGCGCCCTGCCCGTTGAGCCGGCCGCCCGTGCCCGCGAGCAGCCGCTCGCGCTGGCGCTGCGTCCAGCGATGGACCAGGGCGTCGCGCACGAGGACCCGCTTCTTCTCCTCCAGCATGCGGTAGTGCGAATGGGTGGTGCGCACGCGCTCGGCGTCGATGTGCTGGAGCGCCGGAGCCTCCTTCAGGCGCGCGGAGGCTTCCGCCGCCAGCGTCGCCTTCAGCACCGCGCGCCAGCCGGCCTCGGCCTCCGCGCCCTGACGCGCCAGCCGCTCCACGGCGGACTCCAGCGCCGGAGGCATGCCCGTCAGCACCGCGCGCATGCGCAGCAGACCTTCCACGGTGGGGAGCCGTGACACCAGGGCGGTGGTGACGGATGCCAAACGCTCGCCCGAGCGCAGCCCACGCGAGCGCGAGTCGAGCCACGACGCGGAGAAGAGCCCCGCTTCGGTGAGCCGGGCCTCCAGCCGCGCGACGGCGTCGCCCCGGGCCGCGGACAGCCGCAGGCCCGCCAGCAGCGCCGCGCGAGCCTCCGCGTCCGCCGTCAGGGCCGCCCGCACCGCGTCCCGGCACGACGCGAGCAAGGGCGTGCGCTCCAACTCCTGCAGCAGCTCGAAGAGCGCCGCGTGGGTGCGAAGCGTCTGGGACAAGGAGTCGTCGGTGAGCGTCGCGGTGTCGCCCGGGACGAGCGTGGTGCGGTGGTACTCGGTGAGCAGCGCGCGGGCCTTCACGCCCGTGAAGAACCGCGTGACGCGCTCCGCGGCGAGGATGCTCAGCGTCAGACCGAACTGCTGGAGCACCCGGCGCGCCCCGGCCTTCCGCGCGAAGTAGAAGAACGCGTACCACTTGCGCGCGATGTCCAGGTACGAGCCCAGCGCGGCCATCGCGGTGGCCAGCACACTCAAGGCCTGGGGTTGCTCGCGGTGGACCAGCGCCAGCTCCGCGTCCAGCGGCCCTTCCGCGAGCACCTGCCGCTGTGCCGCCAGCCCGTCGAGCTGTGTCCGCGCGGCCTGGACCGCGTCCGGCGTCGCCGAGCCCCACCGCGCGAGGACGTCCGGACGGGCCGACTCCAGCAGTGGTGCCAGCTTCTCCGCGAAGGCGGCGCGCGCCGCGCCCTCCGCCCGAGGGTCCGCGCCGAAGACAGGCACGTCTGGTGACACGAGGGCATCCGCGTCCCGCGCCGCGCTGTCGATAGCACTCAGGCGCTCGCGGTAGGTGGCCAGCGGCGTCGCCAGGTACGTGGCGAGCTCCCCGCCCAGGGCTTCGCGCCACGGGTTCTCCGGATAGCCTTCCTTGCCGCCGCGCTCCAGCACCTCGCGCACCTCGCGCTCGTGCGGCGTCACGTCGCCCAGCCGTGCGTGGGCGAGGCTCGACACGGCGGGCGTGAGCGCGGCGGGGGCCTCCACGGAGAACCACTGGCCCACCAGCTCGTGGAAGGAGGGCGCGGTGCCTCCGTCGGGGCGCTCGGAGAGGGCCCGGTCGGCGGCCGTCAGTTCGTCATGGAGTGACTGGAGCTCCGTGTCGATGCGCGCCAGTTCCTTGGCCACGGCCGCGTCGGTCCGTGTCTCCGGCAGCGTGTCGAGCTGCTCGCGGATGCCCATGTAGAGGTCGCGCTGGTCACGCTGGGCGTCGTGGACGACGGCGCACAGGTGTCCCAGGCCGAGATGGTCCAGGCGGTGCTTCACCACGTCCAGCGCGGTGCGCTTGTCGCAGACGAGCAACACGCGCTCCCCGCGCGCCAGGTGGTCGCCAATGGCATTGGCGATGGTCTGCGACTTGCCCGTGCCCGGAGGCCCATGGATGACGAGCCCCCGGCTGCTGCGTGCCAGCCGCACCGCGCGCGCCTGGCACGGGTCCGCGAGTGTGACGAGCCGCTCCTCGCCCGTGCGCTTGAGCCCCTCCAGGTTGGGCTCGCCACCGCCGTGTCCTGGGGGCAGGCCGAGAGAGACATCCACGCGGAGGAAGCTCTCCAGCGGGCCGGAGATGGGCTCTCCGTCCAGGAGCGCGCGCATGTCGTCCACGAGGCTCTGGTTGGACAGGGGGTACAGCCCCAGCACGGCGCTGGGGAGGATGGCGGCCTGGGGCTGGGCGTCGTCGCCTCGCGGAATGGGGGCCAGGAGGGTTTCCGGCGTGAAGGGGGCGGGCGCGGGCAGCTCCATGGCCTTGCACACGGCGGCCACCAGTTCGTTCAGCTCGCGCCACGGGTCCTCGCCCGCTTCATCCGCGAAGAGGTCGCCCAGCCGCTGGCCCGTCTGCTGCTCCAGCCAGGCGAGCAGCGCGGTGTTGGGGGCCACGCGGTCCACGCCGGCCTCGGCGCCTTCCAGCTCCACCGACGGCACGCGGCCCTTCTTGAGCGTGAGTCGCACGGGGATGAAGGCGATGGGGGCGAGGATTCGCCGGGTGCCGAAGCCGCGCTTGTCCTTGGCGCCCGGTGGCAGGTGGAGCAGGGGAAAGCCCACGTGAAGGACGTGCGCGCCGGTGTCCTGCTCGAAGGTACGGGCGTCCTCGACGATGGTGGCCAGCTTGCGGAGCAGGTCCTGCTGTTCCTCTTCCGCGCGGGAAGGCGCGGGGGCCTCATCCGGTGGAGGCGCGTTGTCGGGACGCGCGTGGCGGGAAGGCCCTTGGGGGGTGTCCAGTGGAAGCGCGGCGTCGGAATCCACGTCGTGGGAAGGGGCGTGGTTTTCGTCCAGTGCGTGCGCGGCCTTGGGCGCCGCGTCCGGCAGGTCGTCGGCATCCGTCCCCGTGGCAGCGTCGTCCTGGGTGCGAGCGGCGCGGGCCTGGGCGGAGCCCTTGCGTGGGCGAGCCTCGGGGGGCGGAGGCGGCGGCTTCACCACGAGCCGGGCCTGGGCCTTCTCCCCGAGCAGGGCGGCCAGCAAGGTGTGGGGCGCGGTGCCATCCAATCGGCTCAGCGTGGCGAGGTCCACGCGCTGGCGGCTGTTGTGCGGCCGGCTGTTGAGGCTGGGGCCGGATGCGAGCGCGGCGTAGAGCCGCTCAAGCATCTTCTCAAGGACGCGGTTGCGGGGCTCGGGCGACAAGGCGGCACCTCTCGACGGGAGGGGAGGCCGCTGTCTCTATCACGCGAGGGTGGTCCTGGGCCCGGGCTTCAGCCCGCCAGCGCGGCGGCGAGCGCCTGCGCCGCGGCCTCCAGTTCCTGCGCGGGGAGGTGGTCGGAGGCGGGGGCGTCGAAGGCGGCCCGGCCCCAGAGCCGCTGCGGCGTCTGCGAATAGCGGGGGACGAGGTGCAGGTGGAAGTGGCGCAGCACATCGCCAATGGCGAAGGCGTAGGCGTGTTCGGCGCCCAGCACCTCGCGCTGGGCGCGCATGACCCGGGCGGCGAAGGGGCCGAGCTCGCTCGCCGCGTCCGGCTCCAGGTCATACCAGGCGCGCACGTGCCGGGCGCTGGAGATGACGACCCAGCCGGGCACGGGGCTGGGGCCCGCCACGCCATGCAGCACCAGTCCCGGCGCGCGCGCGATGACGCCTCCCACGGGTCGTGTTTCACCGCGCACGATGGCGCAGCCGAGACATGGGTCATTCACATCCAAGACATCCGGCATGGGCTCACGCTAGCAGTCCGGGGAAAGCCCGGGTGGGTCACGCCATCGGGTCAACGGTGACTCATGTCCATGAGGGCATACGGGGTTCTCCGAGTGATCCGTGACACACCCGGTTACGGGCGTCTCGGCCGATGAGAACCCGCTCTGAATCAGGGGGGCTTCTTGACGGAACGGGCAAGTGTCGGAGAGTGTCCGGCTGACGCCTCATGAAGTGTTGAGGCGGCGATACTTGGGGACTTTTCTTTCAAGGCGGGGATGATGAAGAAGCATCTGGTAATGGCCGTGGTTCCGTTCCTGGCGTTCGGTTGTGGAGACGACCTGGTTGACGCGGACGGAGACGGAATCGCGGACGGCGTGCGCGAACCGGACACTGTGACGGTGGTGACGCCAGCCAATCCCAAGGGCACGGTGTCCGGCCAGGTGCTGAGCACGGACCTGCGGCCGCTGACCGAGGTCACGGTGGAGATGACCATCGGCAGCTCGGCGGAGCCGGTATCGGCCATCTCGGATGCGAAGGGCAACTTCACCTACAAGAACGTCCCGGCCGGCTCGCACGTGCTGCTGACGTTCTCCAAGGCGGGCTATGCCACCCTGCGCGCGACGGCGCAGGTTCCGTCGTCCGCGGGCAACGTCCCCATCAACAACGGCAACGCGAGCTTCGGCCCCATCACCCTGGCGCGGCTGGACGGCACGCTGAACTTCCTGGTGGTGACGCCGCAGGGCCGTCCCGCGGCGGGGGCTCGGGCGACGCTGGAGGCCACGCCGGCGGGTGCCATCTCCAACGGCGATGAGTCCTCGTCGATGGTGAGCTCCGTGGTGGTGGAGGCGACCGCGAACGAGCAGGGCCTGCTCACCTTCACGGGCATCCCGAGCGCGTCTGAGCTGGCGCGCCTGCGCAACGGCAATGGCGAGTACAGGCTGTGGGTGTCGCCCATCGACGCCAACGCTGACGGCGTCCCGGAGACCGGCGGCTACGTCAGCACGTACTCTGGGGCCGAGGTGGTGGCCAACAGCACCACGCGGCTCATCAGCCTGCCGTACTCGCGGCCGCAGAACGTGCCGTTGAGCATCGAGAGCAGCAACGTGGCCAGCCTCCGGGGCGGCGGCGCTGACTTCCATCCTCTGCGCAACCTGGTCCGTGTGGGTGAGCCCATCCATCTGTTCTTCAACCAGCCCATCCAGCAGGGGTCGCTGTCCGTTCTGATGACGGGCGAGAATGCAGCGGAACTTCTGCCCGTGACGACCAACGTGGCGAATGGTGGCTACAGCGCGACCATCAACCCGGGTGGCGCCATTGCGGATGGCAAGGAGTACAACATCGACGTGCGTGCCGTGTCCGCAGAGGGCGGCAGCATGTACTCGCGGATCGGGTACTTCTTCACGGGTGACGCGTCGGCCGTGCGCCAGATGTCCATCGTGGAGTCCAAGTATGAAGAGGTGTCGGCGGTGGGCACCCCTGGTGCGGACCAGTTGAACTCCGGCGAGCGAGTCTTCCTGTCCTTCAATCACCCCATTACACGCCCGTCGAACGTGAGTGGTCACGTTTATGCTCATGTGAACTGGGATATTGGGGGGACTACGCCTGGGGTTATTGGAGACTACGCGGGAGAGGTGGGTCATCCGACGGGATTCCCGCTTATCGAGGAGGAGCCAATTATTCCTCCTCGGACGGGCACCCGGCAGGAACTCCCCGCTTTCTCGATCATCAAGTCGGGTTACACCACGCGATGGGTGTTCACGTATTTCGGGACGAACCTGATTCCGAGCACCAGCTTTGCTAACTTCGAAATTGTCGTGAAGTTCTCCGCCCTGCCGTCGCGCTCCATCAATGGGACCTACGAGAACTACATGGGGCAGCCTCTTGTCTTGGACTTGGCGAAGACCGGGCTGGTTCAGCTGCCCGCACTTGCTGCGTCTCCGTGACGCGCCTGCGTCGCTGACACGGCAATAAGTTGTTTCAAGGGCCCTCCATGGTTGTCCATGGAGGGCTCTGCATTTCAGGCGATAAGGTCACGCAGTCCATGTGGCGTCCATCAGCTTGGACCCACGGTCCGCGATGCTGTATGCCTTGGATTACGTTCCGGTTGGTTTCGCGAGGTAAATGGCTGGATTCCCAGGCATTGCTCTCGGAAAGAACCGGCATTGCCTGGCACAATCGCTGCAGTCGTGAGCCGAGCCTATGGACTCGATCAGAGTTTTTGCAGTGTGTTTCAGTTCATTGTTCTGGGCTTGCATCAACGTGCCCGGAATCGAAGTTGTGCCTGAAACGCCGGACGCGGGACCTTCGAATCCCGTCGTGACGCTGTCGCTGTCGCGTGCGATCACGAATGGTGATGTCGATGTACGCGTTTCGGTCGCTGAGTTGGTGCCAGAGTCGGTCGAGCTGTTGGTCAATGGCGTCCCGGCAGCGACGTTGCCCCGGCCTTCCTACGAACTGCGTTGGAGCACCCGTGAACTGGATGAGGGCCAGCACGTCTTCACAGCAAGGGTATTACAGGGGGACCGCGTATTCGTGAGTGAGGCGAACGCACTCATTGTCGACAGGACGGCACCGCGGTTGGTGACGCAGAATCCGCGGTCCGGAGACCAGGAAGTCTCCGTGCATTCCCCCATTCAGGCCGTATTCTCCGAGGCCGTTGAGCCGACTACGGTGACTGCTGAGTCCGTCAGGCTCTTGGTCAATCAAATGGATGTCGCCGCGGAGGTACGCCTGTCAGCCGAGGGCACGACGGTGACGCTGGCGCCTGCTGCGCAACTCCCCGTGGATTCAGAAGTATCCGTGATCATCGCGCCTTCGGTGACAGACATTGCGGGGAATGAACTGGATATAACGGCACTTGGCTGGGAGTGGAGCATCCCCAGGTACTTGCCCTACGGCAGGGCAATCTCTTCCGATGCTGCCGACGGAGCGGCTGTCTCGACGTTTTCGCTTGTGCTGGATGACAGAGGAAGGCCTGTCGTCGCCTTTGTCGATGGGCGCACGCCTTCGGACCATGGTGTCTACGTCATGCGGTGGTCAGGGTCGGCGTGGGAGCCGTTGGGGGGCGTACTTGGGGCCATTGCTGAGGAATCGGTCTTCAAAGAGTGCTCCTTGTTGATCGCGCCAGGGAATGAGATTTTTGTGGCTTGGAGTAGGGAGACGGTGGATGGGGCTTCCAGTATTCATATCCAGCGTTGGAATGGAAGCAGTTGGTCTCTCCTGGGGTCCCCCGTCACGACAGTCAATCCGGACGCTAGGTTTGTCTCGTTCGGCTTTGCCGTGAATTCTCAGGGAGAGCGATATCTGACTGTCCTGGCGCAGGTTGCTGGGGCGTCGATGGTTGTGTACGGTTTTCGTTGGGGGGCGGAGCGGTGGGAGGAGTTGGGGCATTCGTTTTCTTTGAATGGGAGTCTGGTTTATTCTGACTTTGGGGCGATGTTCGACTCGCTGGGGCGTCTGGTTGTTTTCTGGGTCACTCGGTCAGGTGAGCGGGGGGCCACATACGCTCATGTCAAAAGATGGACGGGGACACATTGGGAGGGAATGTACCCTTTGAATGATATTGGGGTAGGGGAACCGCCTGTTGTACCTGTGTTGGATGGAGCGGATCGCCTTCTCCTCGCCAGTTCAGCTCAGAGCGTCGGTGAGGGGAGACGGCCTTCTGTCGTCCGTTATGACCCGTTCTTGGGGACCGAGCTCCTCGGTTTTTACCAAGAGGGCCTGTATCCCGGTGAAACAGACGCGACGGTGGAGGTCCTCGACTTCGACCCCGAGGGCCGGTTGGTCGCGCTGCTCTCCGAACCTGAAATCGCGGGTGGTCCCGTGAACCACTATGTCCGCCGGTGGGACGAGAGTTCCTGGTTGCCTATGGGCGCGCCGCTGCTTCCCCGCCCAGGCGCTACGCCCGTGGGACCCGCCAAGTTCTTCATGACGGGCCCCGAGCAATGGGTGCTGGCCCGCATCGAGGAGTCCGAAGGCACTCCCAGCCGACGCCACCTCTACGTCTACCGTCCCAACAACTGATACACAGTCAACGTTTCACCTGTCACCCCACTTGTCCTCCAATGAACACGCACTGGCACTCCGGTCCGCATTCGTTGAAGAGCCGGGTGGGGTGGGCACGTCGGGAGGGGCGTGTATAGATTGTTCAACGCCCGTTCCAACCCGAGAGGCGTCTGTCCCATGAAGAGCACGGCGATGACAGTCCCGGCAGAAGACATGCCAACCGCCAAGGAGCCCGCGGCGGGCGGGAACAAGAAGCGCGTGCTCGTGGTGGACGACTTCGACGATGCCCGGGAGATGTATGCGGAGTACCTGGAGTTCGTCGGCTTCGAGGTGGACACCGCCCGCAACGGCGTGGAAGCGGTGGCGAAGGCCAGCGAGGGCGAGCCCGACATCATCCTGATGGACCTGTCCCTCCCCGTCATGGACGGCTGGGAGGCGACGCGTCGCATCAAGCAGGACTCCCGCACCCGGGACATCCCCGTCATGGCGCTCACCGGCCATGTGCTCGCGGGGAACGCGGAGCATGCCCGGGACGCCGGCGCGGACGAGTTCGTCGCCAAGCCCTGCCTGCCGCAGGATTTGGAGAACAAGATCCGAAACATGCTCAAGCCGAGCAAGGGGAAGGTCCGGGGCGGCTGAGGCCGAAGGACAACACCACTGCTCGGCAACGGACACTCCAGCGGCCCTGGCGTCCGGGAGTCTCCTCCCGCTCGGCCCGTTCAGTTGACCCCTGCCGGACGGATGCATAGGCACCGGGTGTGGGCTCTCCGGCCGCCTCGCCGCCTCCTGATGCGTGGACTCCTCCCCAGGAGTTCGACGAGTACCGCCTTGTGCGGGCCATCGGACGTGGGCGCACGGGGCGGGTGTTCCTGGCCCATGACACGTTGCTCGAGCGCCCCGTCGCCGTGAAGTTCATCCCCGCCCTGGGGCCCAACGCCCTGGCGCGGTTCCTCGTGGAGGCCCGGGCGGCCGCGCGCATCCAGCACCCCAATGTCGTCACCCTCTACCGGGTGGGACAATTGGAGGAGCAGCCCTACCTCGTCTCCGAGTTCATCCGGGGGATGAGCCTGGACCGGCTGCCCAAGCCCCAGCCCTGGGAGCGCGTACTGTCCATGGGGCGGGATTTGGCACGGGGCCTGAGTGCCGCGCACCGGCGCGGGGTGTTGCACCGGGACATCAAGCCCGGCAACGCCGTGCTCACCGAGGCTGGCGAGGTGAAGCTGCTCGACTTCGGCCTCGCGAAGCTCCTGGACCGGGCCGCGGGGGCGGGGGATGGCGCGCCGCCCGCTTCCGGGACTCCGCCGCCGGAGCTGCCTCCTGACCTGGACCCGGAGGCCAGCCCGAACCTGGGCGCGCGCTCGCTGGACGGAATCTTCCTTCCATCGCTGCCGCGCGGCTCGCTGGTGGGGACGCCGTATTACATGTCCCCGGAGGCCTGGGCGGGCGAGGCGCTGACGGCGCGCAGTGACGTGTACTCACTGGGCGTCGTCCTGTACGAGTTGTGCGCGGGCAAGGGCCCCTTCCGGGACGTGCCCTGGCGCGAACTTCCGGCTCAGGTGCGCCACCGGGATGCCAGCCCCCTGGCCCAGGTGGTGTCCGGCGTGGATGCCGGGCTCGCCGCCGTCATCGACAAGTGTCTGCGTCGCGAGCCGTCCGAGCGTTACGCCACCGCCTCACAGCTGCTCGATGCCTTGGACGCACTGACGCGTGACGACACCGTCCAGGTGGTGCCGGAGGGCAATCCCTATCGCGGCCTCCAGGCCTTCGAGGCGGAGCACCGCGCCGTCTTCTTCGGCCGCCGCCGCGAGCAGCGCGCGGTGCTGGAGCGGATGCGCTCGGAGCCCTTCCTGCTCATCACCGGTGATTCGGGCGTGGGGAAGTCCTCCCTGTGCCTCGCCGGGCTGCTCCCCGCTGTCACCGAAGGGGGCCTGGAGGACGGCCGTCGCTGGCGCAGCGTGCGGCTGGTGCCGGGCCGCAGGCCCCTGGCGGCCCTGGTCGCGGCGCTCGCGCCCGTGCTGGAGACGGAAGAGGAGACCCTGGCCGAAGCCCTGCGCGCCGAGCCCACGTCCCTGGTGCGCCGGCTCCGCGTGAAGCTGGGGGCCCAGGAGGGGCTGCTCGTCTACGTGGATCAGCTCGAGGAGCTGGTGACGCTGGCGCCGCCGGTCGAGGCGGAGCTGGCGGGACAGGCCCTGGGGGCGCTCGCGGAGGGCGCCAGTGGCGTGCGCCTGCTCGCCACGGGGCGAAGTGACTTCCTCACCCGGCTGTCCGCCGTGCCCGGGCTGGGCGCGGAGGTGCCGCGCGCGCTGTATCTGCTGCGCGCCTTGTCGCCCGAGGAGACGCGGGAAGCCGTGACGGGCCCCGCTCGCGTGAAGGGCGTGCGCTTCGAATCCGACGCGCTGGTGGATGCGCTCGTCACCTCCACCCTGTCCGCGGCGGAGGGCGGCCTCCCGGTGCTCCAATTCGCGCTGGCCGAGATGTGGGAGGCGCGCGACGCGGCGGCGGGTGTCATGACGCAGGCGGTGCTCGACTCGCTGGGCGGCGTGGAGGGCGCGCTCGCGCGGCACGCGGATGCGGCGGTGGCCCGGCTGCTACCGGACCAGCGGGTGGCGGCCCGGGGCGTGCTCCTGCGGCTCGTCACCGCGGACGGCACCCGCGCGCGGAAGACGGACCGCGAGCTGGTGGGGGACGACGCCCGCTACCGCGCCGCCCTGGAGGCGCTGGTTCACGCGCGGCTGCTCGTGGCGCGCGAGGCCCAGGAGGGCACGTCCTACGAGCTCGCCCACGAGGCGCTGCTCTCCGGCTGGGGCACGCTGGCGCGCTGGCTGGCCGAGGCCTCCGAGCGCCGCGAGGTCCAATCCCGGCTGGAGGCCGCCGCCGCGCACTGGGAGAAGCTGGGCTTCCCGAGCGAATCCCTCTGGGGCCCGCGTCAGCTGGAGGAGACGCGGGTGCTCGACACGGGAGAGCTCACCCGTCGCGAGCGCGACTTCCTGAAGGACTCGCGCCGCACCATGGTGCGCAGCCGGCGGACGCGGCATGCGCTGGTGGTGGGCTTCGTCGTGTCCCTGGGGCTCGTCTACGGCGGGCTCAAGCTGAGGGAGCGTTGGAGCCTGGACCGGCAGGTGCGCGAGGAGCTGGGCCAGGCGGCCCAGGCCTTGAGCGCCGTGCGTCAGGACTGGGGCGCGCTGCGCGCCGAGCGTGACGAGGCCTTCCGCCTCTACGGCACCGGCCGCCGCGCCGACGCGGACCGGCACTGGAACCGGGCCGGTGCGCAAGCGGGACAACTGCGCGGCCGCTTCGACGAAGTGGCCGGACGGCTGGAGCGCGCGCTGGCGTTGGCGCCCGGCCGCGCAGACGTGCGTGAAGCCCTGGCGGACTTCCTCTACGAGCGCGCCCTGTGGGCCGAGCAGGACGAAGACGCCTCGGCGCTGCCCGCGTTGCTCCAGCGCCTGCGGCTCTATGACACGGCGGGCACGCGCTGGCGGCGCTGGAACGCCGCGGCCAGCCTCACACTGGAGACACCTGTCCCAGGGGCGGAGGTGGAGCTGCGTCCACTGACGCGCGATGCGCAGGGCAGGTTTCAGCTGGGAGAGCCCCTGCAAGCGGACCCGGGGCGCTGGCTGAACGCAGCGGTGGCGCCGGGCACGTACCAGATTTCCGCGCGCTCGCTCGGCTACGAGCCGGTGGTGCAGTGGGTGCTGCTGCGGCGAGGCGAGTCGCGGCGGCTCGGCGTGCCGCTGCCGCGCATGGGCAGTGTGCCGGAGGGCTTCGTCTTCGTGCCGCCGGGCGAGGTGAAGTTCGGCAGCGCGGCCGAGGCCAGCGTGCGCGAGTTCTTCAACGCTGTGCCCCTGCACTCGGTGGACGTCCCCGCATTCCTCATGGCCCGGCACGAGGTGACGTATGCCGAGTGGCTGGCCTACGTGGAGGCGCTGCCGCCCGCGCAACGTGCACAGCGGCTGCCTCGCGTGGGAACGGGCGGCTACGCGGGCCTGCTCACGCTGGGGCAGGTGGACGGCGTCTGGCGGTTGCGCTTCCAGCCCGGGAACGAGCCCTACATGGCACGGGCCGGAGAGCCGCTGCGCTACGCCCACCGCACGTCGCGCGCGGAGCAGGACTGGCTGCGCTTCCCCGTCAGCGGCATCACCTTCGCGGACGCGGAGGCCTATGCCGCGTGGCTGTCGGAGAGCGGCCGCGTCCCCGGCGCTCGGCTCTGCTCGGAGCTGGAGTGGGAGCGCGCGGCGCGCGGCGTGGACGGGCGTGAGTACCCGCATGGCGACACCCTGGTCCCGGACGACGCCAACATCGACACCACCTACGGCAAGCAGCCCGGAGGCTTCGGCCCCGACGAGGTGGGCAGCCACCCCGCATCGCGCAGTCCCTTCGGCGTGGACGACATGTCCGGCAACGTGTGGGAGTGGACCCGCTCCTGGCTGGAGCCGGGCAAGGCCGTGGCGCGTGGGGGCAGCTTCGCCTTCGCGGCGACCTCGGCGCGCGCCTCCAACCGCGAGTTGCCGGAGCCGTCCCTGCGCGACGTGACGGTGGGCATGCGGGTGTGCGCGGACGTGGCATCCACCGCGCACCCCTGAGCCCGCCTGCTTGCCCTACATCCGCTCCGCGCGCTACCGGACGGAGGAACCCTGTGTCCGCCCTGGCGTCTGGGGCGGGTGATGCACAGTGGACGAAGCAAGTGCCTGCGGGTCCCCAGGCGAGTTGCTGGGCGGGCGGCCGCTGCGGACATTGATTCCGTGGTCGGGCCGGGAAGGTGGTGGGTGATGGGTGCTTGGAAGCAGACGGTGGCGGCGCTGGTCAGCGCGGTGAGCATGGTGGGCTGTGCGGGGAACGTGACGGAGGCGGAGCCGGTGGCGCTGCGCTCGGGCGTGGCGGAGCTGGTGGCGCCGAACGGACGGAACCTGAATGGCCGCAACCTGAATGGCCGCAACCTGAACACCCCCGAGCTGGGACAGCTGCTCGTGTCCGTGGACCTGGCGGGCGCCCGCATCGCGGAGGAAGTGCTCGGCGAGGTGCGGCTGGAGGGCAGCGTCTTCCACGGCGTCGCCTCCAACGGTCCGGTATCCGGCCAGTCCTTCCTGGGCGCGCGCTTCATCGGCAACCTGAGCAGTGGTGACACCGTGGAGCTGCGCGTTGACGGCATCGAGCCTGGAGCGGGCGCGGACTCGGACGTCTGGGCGTACCTCGTCTCCTACTACGACGCGGCGGATGCCCTCTGGAAGCCCGCGTGCGCGGCGGCGGACGGCTCCGGGCTGAGCGCCATTCCCGTCGCGGGCCGGTGGGACTACCGCCAGGGCGTGGCGGGCGGCGGCGCGAAGGTGGATGACGCCGCGCGCTTCACCTTCGCCTGTGAGGGGGCGGCCATCGCCAAGTGCGTGCGCTTCGGCTACCGGCCCTGGGGCACCACGGCGGACGGCTTGAGTCTGGCGGACCACCACCAGGCGTGCACGCGCATGGTGCGCGCGGACTTCTGCGGCGACGGCACGTCGCACACCACGGATGGCCAGTGGGTGAACCTTCATGACGGCGTGAACGTGCAGACGGATACGGAGGCGTGGCTGCACGAGGCCGAGTGGGACGCCGACGGTGCGCGCTGCTTCACGCAGACGACGCGCGCGGCACAGGCCGTGAGCTGCCCGGGGCAGACGCAGCTCACCCAATGCGGCCAGTGGGCCCACTTCCAGGCCGGCACGCTCATCATGAGCGAGGTCCCTCCCGCGCAGTAGGCGCCGTCCGCTTGGCGTGCCTGAGAAGGCTCGCCAGCCCGTCAGCCCGGCCTGCTTGCTGGCGGTGGGCCTTGTTGTCCTCGGCTACCGGGGGCAGGGGGCCGACACCATGGTTAGCCGGCTCGCCGTGGGGGGCGGGGATGGGAGACGCGCTGTGAGACGGGCTCGAATACGACAGGTCTTCGGCGGAACCTCGGCGGGGATTCTGATGGGACTCTGCGCCCTGTCCGGTTGCCGCAAGGGTGAGGACGCGGCGCCCGCGCCTCGACAAGAGGAGTTGGAGGTGACGCTGGGCCAGGAGAACGTGGCCCGCGCCGAGGTGCGGCAGTTGCGCTCCGGCCCTGGCATCTCCGGCAACCTGCAGGCGCGCACGGCGGCGGCGGTGCGCGCGGAAGTGGGCGGCACCATCCTCGACATCAAGGCCCAGCAGGGCCAGGTGGTGAAGAAGGGCGAGGAGCTGGCGCGCATCGAGGACGTCACGCTGAAGGACCAGCTCATCGCGGCGTCGGCGGCGGTCCGCACGGCCCGCAGCGCGCTCCAGGTGGCCGAGGCCGAGCAGGAGCGCGCCACGAGGCTGTCCAAAGCGGGCGTCATCACCCAGCGCGACTTCGAACGGGCGGAGCTCTCCATGGAGCAGGCCAAGGGGCAGCTTGCGGAGGCGCGCTCCCGGCATGCCCTGGCGCAGGAGCAGCTCAACCGCGCGCGCGTCGTGGCGCCCTTCGCGGGCGTGGTGAGCGAGCGGCAGGCCAGCGCGGGCGACGTCGTCCAGCCCAGCGCGCCGCTCTTCACGGTGGTGGACCCGCGCACGTTGCGCCTGGAGGCCTCCGTGCCCGCCGCGCAGCTCGAACAGGTGCAGGTGGACACGCCGGTGGAGTTCCACGTGACGGGCTACGGGGACCGCGCCTTCCGCGGCACGGTGGAGCGCATCAACCCGGTGGTGGACTCGGCCACCGGCCAGGTCCGCATCTACGTGGCCATTCCCAACACGGACCTCCAGTTGCTGGCCGGCCTCTTCGCGGAGGGGCGCGTGGCCTCGAAGGGCACGCAGGCGGTCGCGATTCCCATCGACGCCATCGACGACACGGGGACCGAGCCCGCCGTGCTGCGCATCCAGGAAGGGCGCGTGCAGCGGGTGAACGTCACATTGGGCCTGCGCGACGAGGTGGCGCGGCAGGTCGAGGTCCGCTCCGGCCTGGAGGAGGGCGACGTGGTGCTGCTGGGCGCCGCGCGGAGCGAGGTGGCGGAGGGCGGGCGCGTGAAGGTGTCGCCCCCGCGGCCGGAATCGAAGCCCGTGGAGGAGGCGGGGCCCGGCGTTGGCGGCTCGGAGGCACCGCCGCCTCCGTCGTCGGGAGCAATGCAGCCCTCGCCGCGGCCCGCGTCCACGCAACCACCGGCGGAGGACGCTGCGCCGTCCCACTAATGCTCCAAGCCTGGAGTCACGTCCGTGTTCATCTCAGACTTCGCCATCAAGCGCCCCATCATCACCATCACTTCGATGCTGGCGCTGGTGGTCTTCGGTCTCGTGTCGCTGGGACTCCTGGAGACCGACGAGTTTCCCGACGTCCAGCCCCCGGTGGTGAGTGTCACCATCGTCTATCCAGGCGCTTCACCCGAGACGGTGGAGCGGGAAATCCTCGAGCCCATCGAGGATGCCATCTTCGCCATCAGCGGCGTGGACCCGAAGGAGACGACGTCCATCGCCACCGACGGCCTGGCGTCCTTCACGGTGTTCTTCGACTTCGAGAAGGACATCCAGGAAGCGACGCAAGACATCCGGGACGCCATCTCCAGCAAGCGCGCGGATCTGCCACAGGAGATGGAGGAGCCCATCCTCACGCGCTTCGACCCGGCGGACCAGCCCATCGTGTCGCTGACGCTCACCTCGGAAGGGCTGGACGTCGCGGCGCTGTCCCTGGTGGCGGACCCGACGGTGGTGGGCGAACTGCGCTCGGTGCCCGGCGTCGCCCAGGCAGAAGTCGTCGGTGACGTGGCGCGGGAGATGACGGTGCAGCTCAAGCCGGAGGCGCTCCAGGCCGCGGGCTTGTCGGTGGCGGAGGTGGTGGCGGCGCTTCAGGCGCAGAACCTGGCGGCGCCGGTGGGCCGCATCAACGCGCCGCTGACGGAGGAGTCCATCCGCCTCAAGGGCCGGCTGGAGAAGGTGGAAGACTTCCGGACCATGGTGGTGGCCTCGCGCAACGGTCAGGCCATCCGCCTGGAGCAGGTGGCGGACGTCTTCGTCGGCGCCGAGGAGCCGCGCACACTGGCGCTCTTCAACGGCGCCCAGGCGGTGGGCATCGACGTGCTCAAGGCCCGGGGTTACAGCACCACCGAGGTCGCGGACGCGGTGCGTGAGCGGGTGCAAGCGCTCCAGCAGCGGCTCCCCGCGGGCGTGAAGCTCGAAATCGTGCGCGACGCCGGTGTCCGCGTGGAGAACGCCGTGCACAACGTGCAGTCCGCGCTGGTGGAAGGCGCGCTGCTCACGGTGCTGGTCGTCTTCGTCTTCCTCAACTCGTGGCGCTCCACCGTCATCACCGGCCTGGCGCTACCGGTGAGCGTGCTGGCGTCCTTCATCAGCGTGTGGGCCTTCGGCTTCACGCTCAACACCATGTCGCTCTTGGGCCTGACGCTGGCCATCGGCATCCTCATCGACGACGCCATCGTCGTGCGAGAGAACATCGTCCGCCACGTGGAGATGGGGAAGGACCACTACACGGCGTCGCGCGAGGGCACCTCGGAAATCGGCCTCGCGGTTTCGGCGACCACCTTCTCCATCGTCGCCGTCTTCGTGCCCGTGGCCTTCATGTACGGCGTGGCCGGCCAGTGGTTCAAACCCTTCGCCCTCACCATTGCCTGCGCGGTGCTGGTGTCGCTGTTCGTGTCCTTCTCGTTGGACCCGATGCTGAGCGCGTACTGGCCGGAGCCGCCCAGGAAGGAGAACCCGGGCTTCATCACCCGGACGCTGAACCGCTTCAACGCCTGGTTCGACCGGCAGGCGGAGCGCTACAAGCACGTCATCGCCTGGGCGCTGGACCACCGGCTGGTGATGGTGCTGGTGGCGGTGGGCTCGCTGGTGGGCGCGTTGGTGCTCCAGGGTACCGTGGGCGGCGCCGGCTTCGTGCCGGTGAGCGACCGCGCGGAGGTGGAGCTGCTGGTGGAGACGCCGCCGGGCTCCAGCCTGGAGTACACGCGGCGCAAGGTGGACGAGGTGACGCGCACCCTGCGCGCCCACCCGGAGGTGGACTACACCTACGCCACCATCGGCGTGCCCCTGGCGCTCAGCGCGCCCGGCGTGGACCAGGCCCTGGTGTACGTGCGGCTCAAGCCGAAGGCGGAGCGCGACATGAGCCAGGACGCATTGGGCGTCCAGTTCCGCGAGGAGATGAAGCGCATCGGCGGCGCCACCGTCTCCGTCTTCACCTCGGGCTTCGGTGGGGCCTTCAAGCAGCTCCAGTATGAGCTGCGCGGACCGGACCAGCGGGTGCTCACGCAACTGGCGCAGCAGGTCCAGAAGGAAGTGGCGCAGGTATCCGGAGCGGTGGACGTGGGCCTGTCCACGCGAGGGCAGAAGCCGGAGCTGGAGGTGGAGCTGAATCGCGGGCTCGCCGGACAGTTGGGCGTGACGGTGGGGCAGGTGGCCCAGGTGCTGCGGCCGGCCTTCGCGGGCCTGGACGTGGGCGACTGGGTGGACCCGATTGGGGAGACGCGAGACGTCATGGTGCGGCTGGCTCCGGGGGCGCGTGACAACCCCAATGACTTGTCGCAGTTGCCCGTCTCCGTGGGCGCGGCGGCGGGTGGGCCGCCCCGGCTGGTGCCGCTGGGGCAGGTGGCGGACATCCGTCAAACGTTGGGTCCGGCGCAGGTCACACACTTGAACCGTGAGCGCGTCATCAACGTCCAGGCGAACGTGCAGGGGCGCTCGTTGTCGGAGGTGGGCGCGGACATCCAGAAGCGGCTGGACGGCGTGAAGCTGCCGCCGGGCTACACGCTGACGACGGGCGGCGAGTCCGCGGACCAGGCCGAGGTGTTCATGCGCGTGTTCATCGCGCTCGGCATGGCGCTGATGCTGATGTACCTCATCCTGGTCATCCAGTTCGGCTCCTTCCTGGACCCGCTGGCCATCCTCATCTCGCTGCCGCTGTCGCTCATCGGCGTGGTGCTGGCGCTGCTCATCACCGGTGACACGCTCAACCTCATGAGCCTCATCGGCATCATGCTGCTGATGGGAATCGTCGCGAAGAACGCCATCCTCCTCATCGACTTCGCCAAGTGGTCGCACGAGAAGGGCATGCCCCTGCGCGAGGCGCTCATCGAAGCGGGCCGCATCCGTCTGCGCCCCATCATCATGACGACCTTCGCGCTGGTGGCGGGCATGGTGCCGGTGGCCATCGGCGCGGGCGAGGGCGGCGACTTCCGCGCGCCGCTGGGACGCGCGGTGATTGGCGGCACGCTGACGTCCACGCTGTTGACACTGCTGGTGATTCCCACGGTGTACGAAATCCTGGTGGACGGCCGGACATGGTCCACCCGCATGCTGCGCAAGCTCTTCCGGATGAAGCCTCCCGAACAGCGGCCTCACGTTCCGGGCGGAGGCGGCGGCCGTGGAGAGCCCCGGCCCGCTCCTCAGGCGCGGCACGATTGAGGGCTCGACAACGAACGGGCGCGTTAGGGACGACAGGACGGTTGGCGCATCGCACCAGGGGCCGTAGGGTCAGCCCCTTCCGCCATGTCTCGCGCCTTGCTGCCTGAAAACCACCACCGACTCGTCACCGAAGCCCTGGCCGCGCTCGACGTCCGCAACTGGGTGCTCAGCATCCACGACCCGAGTTTCCCCAGCCTTCCAGAAGAGGACACGGGCTGGGGCTCGCCGTACTCAGAAGGGGCGGCGCGCTTCCTCGCGTTCTCCCGGGAGCTGGGCTTCAACGGCATCCAACTGGGGCCGCAGGGGCAGGTGACGGAGTTCAACGCCTCGCCGTATGACGGCACGCTCTTCTCGCGAAACCTCCTCAACGTGGCGCTCGCGCCGCTGGAGGCCCCCGAGCCCTGGGGCGCGCTGCTGCCACCGGGCCGCGTGGCGCAGCTCGCCGCCAGCCGCCCTTCGGCGCTGCCCCCCGGGGAGCGCTTCCGCCACGCCTTCCGCGCGCAGACCACCCTGCTGAACGAAGCGTGGCGCACCTTCCAACAGAAGCGTGCGGCGCCGGACGCCGCTCCGTCCATCCGGGCCCTGGCTTCGCGCTTCGACACCTTCCGTCGGCAGCACCGGGCCTGGCTGGTGCGGGACGCCCTCTTCGACGTGCTGTGCGAGGAGAAGCGCGAGCCGGACTGGCGGCGCTGGGCGGACTCGCTGGACGGACGGCTGTGGAACCCCCGTCCGGAGGAGGAGGCGGCGGCCGTCGCGCGCCTGACGCAGTTGGAGCTGCGCTACGCGGACACGCTGGAGCGCTACGCCTTCTGTCAGTTCCTGGTCCATGCGCAGCACCAAGGGCTGCGCGAGCGCGTGGGCGCATGGCGGTTGAAGCTGTACGGCGACCTCCAGATTGGCCTGTCGCCGCGCGACGCGTGGGCCTGGCAGGGCCTCTTCCTGCGCACCTACCTCATGGGCGCGCCGCCCAGCCGGACGAACCCGGACGGCCAGCCGTGGAACTATCCGGTGATGGACCCGGAGCAGTACTTCGAGCCGGACGACGCCGGAACGAACGCCGGGAGCCGCAACGGGCCCGTGCTGCGCTTCATGAACGCGCGCATGGACAAGATGCTCGGCGAATACGACGGGCTGCGGCTGGACCATCCGCACGGGCTGGTGTGCCCGTGGGTGTACCGCGCGGACCTGCCGGACGCGCTGTGGTCCGTGCAACATGGCGCGCGGCTCTTCTCGTCACCGGACCTGCCGGACCACCCGGAGCTGGCGCACTTCGCGCTCGTGCGCCCGGAGCAGGTGGACCGCGCCGTGCCGCGCTACGCGGACCGCTGGGTGAAGGACCTCACGCCTGAACAGGTGCGCCGCTACAGCGTCCTCTTCGACACGGTGGTGGAGGCGTCCCGGCGCAACGGGCGGCAAGTGGGCGACTTGCTCGCGGAGGTGCTCAGCACGCTGCCGTACCCGCTGGAGCGCGTGCTGGCGCAGTACGGCCTGGGCCGCTTCCGCGTGACGCAGAAGGCGGACCTGCACAACCCGTCGGATGTGTACCGCAGTGAGAACGTGGGCCCGGAGGACTGGGTGATGGTGGGCAACCACGACACGAAGTCCCTGTGGCGCCTGGTGGCGGACTGGCAATGGAAGGGCACGCTGCGCGCGCAGGCGGAGTACCTGGCCGCGCGCTTGTGCCCCGAGCCCGCGGAGCGCGAGGCCTTCGCGCGCGAGCTGTCCACGAGCCCGGGACGGTTGGCGCAGGCGAAGGTGGCGGACCTGTTCGCCAGCCGCGCGCGCAACGTGATGATGTTCTTCACCGACCTGCTCGGGATGCCGGAGACGTACAACGCGCCCGGCACGGTGGATGAGCGCAACTGGTCCCTGCGCGTGCCCCAGGACTGGGCGCGGGAGTACCGCGAGCGGTTGAAGGGGGACGCCGCGGTGAACCTGCCCGCGGCGCTCGCCATGGCGCTGCGGGCGCAGGGGGCTCCGGCGCGCGCGCGGCACCAGCGCTTGCTGGAAGGACTGGACGCGCTGGCCCGCGAGCTGCGGGCCGGGTGACGCCTGGGCCCTCAGTGCTTCACGTCCACCACGAGGCGAGTCGGGTCGCGCAGCTCCATGACGCGGAAGTCGGTGGGGGCCTTGTTTCCCAGCACCCACGTCACCTCGGCCTCGAAGTCACACGTGCGTACCAGCTCCAGCAAGGTGGGCAGCTTGGGCTTCATCTCCAGCGCGGCCACGGTGGCCCGGCCCTGGTCGTCATGGCCACGCGCGGGGGTCAGCGTGACTTGGAGGAAGCCCTTGCCGGCCAGCGGCGTCTCGTCCCCGGAGCCACACTGGATGATGGGCTTGTCCACGTACTGGAGCTGGTAGCCGGGGACCTGCGGCCCGTCGAACTCGAACACCACGCGGTCGAAGTCGGCATGCGTGCCAGCGCGCACCGAGCGCAGCGTCACCGACTGGGCCGGGCGCCGCTTCATCGACACCGGGGTGGTGGTCCACTCGCGGTTCTTCGGGTCCTCGGCGGGAGCGTCTCCCGCGGGGGCGTCCGAAGGCGGCTCTGTCTCACTTGGAGGCGCGCCGGCCACTTCCTCATCACCCATGGAGGCCGTGTGCACGGGGGGCTTGGCGGCGGCCTCGCCCTCGCGGGGAATGGTGCCCAGGGGCGGCGAGGTGCGCGGCGCTTGGACCTCGGGCTGGGGCTGCGCGCCGGTGGGCGCCG
Organism: Myxococcus sp. AB056; assembly: GCF_006547365.1. Classification (NCBI taxonomy): domain Bacteria; kingdom Pseudomonadati; phylum Myxococcota; class Myxococcia; order Myxococcales; family Myxococcaceae; genus Myxococcus; species Myxococcus sp. AB056. The sequence continues at coordinate 55,702 of NZ_VHLB01000053.1, forward strand.
CGGCGGGTTCCTCCTTCTTGGAGCACCCGGCGAACGCCAGACACCCGGCCAACCACAGCGACGTCATCCTGCGTCCGGACCGCGTCATCATTCCCCTCCTGCCAGGGCCTGCGAGTTCGGGACTGCGGCCCCTCGTCTCGCACGGGCGGCGGCCCGGGGGCCAGTGTCACGAGGGGAAAGCGGGCAAAGATAACACCCGTGGATGGCCCCGGGAGCGCTGGAAATTTCCACGGAGGACCGGTTGCCCCGGAGGGCCACCGTCACCACGAATGGATGACACAGGACGGTGGGGCCGCGACTATCGTCCGCGCCGCAAGTCGTCCGCGCGGCCCCCGAACGCGCACGAACCGGAGAGCATCCTCCCATGGCCCCCCTCGACCTGACCTCTCTTCCCCGCCCCTCCAAGGACGACGCCACCGTGGGAACGATGGCGCGTGGCATCGTCGGCAGCGAAATCCTCCGCATCGCGGCGGAGATTCGCGAGCGGGTCGCCAAGGGACAGAAGGTGTGCAACCTCACCGTGGGCGACTTCAACCCGCGCGAGTTCCCCATCCCCGACCCGCTGCGGGAGCACATCACCGCCGCGCTCCAGGCGGGCGAGACGAACTACCCGCCGTCGGATGGCGTGCTGGAGCTCCGTCAGGCCGTGCAGCGCTTCTATGCGCGCTCGCTGGGCCTGAAGTACCCGCTGGAGGGCATCGTCATCGCGGGAGGCGCGCGGCCCATCATCTACGGCACGTACCGCAGCGTGCTGGATGCGGGGGAGACGGTCGTCTACCCGGTGCCTTCGTGGAACAACAACCACTACGCGCACATGATGGACGCGAAGAGCGCGGTGGTGGTGACGGACGCCGCGCGGGGCTTCATGCCCACCGTGGAGCAACTGGCGCCGCACCTGGGCGGCGCGCGCCTCTTGTGCCTGTGCAGCCCGCTCAACCCCACCGGCACCATGATTGAGCCGGATGCGCTGGGCGCCATCTGCGAGCGCGTCGTCGCGGAGAACCGCGAGCGCGAGAAGCAGGGCCGCAAGCCGCTCATTCTCATGTACGACCAGATTTACTGGGTGCTGAGCTTTGGCGCGGCCAAGCACGTCACGCCGGTGTCGCTGGTGCCGGAGGTGGCGCCGTACACGGTGTTCGTGGACGGCATCTCCAAGGCCTTCGCCGCCACGGGCGTGCGCGTGGGCTGGGGCGTGGGGCCGCCGACCATCATCGCTCGCATGCGGGACGTGCTCGGCCACGTGGGCGCCTGGGCCCCCAAGGCGGAGCAGGTCGCGGTGGCGCGCTACCTCGACGACACGGCGGCGACGGAGACCTTCCTGGAGGGGATGCGCAAGTCCGTGGAAGCGCGACTGGAGGCCTTGCACAAGGGGCTCACGCGCATGCGCGAGGCGGGGCTGCCGGTGCAGCACATCGCGCCCCAGGGCGCCATCTACCTGTCGGTGCGCTTCGACCTGGTGGGCAAGGGGGGCCTGCGCTCCAACAATGACATCCGCAAGCTCCTGCTGGAGAAGGCGAACCTGGGCGTGGTGCCCTTCCAGGCCTTCGGACTGGACGCGGACACGGGCTGGTTCCGCCTGTCGGTGGGGGCCACGTCGGTGAAGGAAATCGAGGAGGCGCTGCCCCGGGTGGAGGCGGCGCTCCGCGAGGTCCTCTCTTCCGGCGCGTAATCCTTGCGACATCTTCCCGCCGCGCTCGTTCCATCATGGAGGCCCTGGGAATACGTTGCCCGGGGCCTCGTTGGGCCGCTCACGTGAATTCCTCCATGCTCAGGCGATTCGTGGACGTTCGGGACGAGGAAGTCGGCGCCGTCCGCTGGTCGTTCCTGTATTTCTTCACGCTGATGTGTGGCTATGCCATCCTCCGGCCCATCCGCAACGAGATGGGCACGGCGGGCAGCGTGAAGGGCTTGGATTGGCTCTTCACCGCCACCTTCCTGGTGATGCTCGCGGCGGTGCCTGCCTTTTCCGCCCTGGTGTCGCGTTGGCCCCGGCGGGTGGTGATACCTCGCATCTACCGCTTCTTCCTGCTCAACCTGCTGGGCTTCTTCGTGCTCTTGAAGCTCGGGGTGGCGCGGGAGACGGTGGCGCGCGTCTTCTATGTCTGGTTGAGCGTCTACAACCTGTTCGTTGTCTCCATCTTCTGGAGCTTCATGGCGGACGTCTTCGCCAGCGGACAGAGCAAGCGGCTCTTCGGTTTCATCGCCGCGGGCGGCACCACGGGCATGCTGGTGGGGCCCTTCCTGGTGGGACGGCTCGCCGAGCCGGTGGGCCCGGTGAATCTCATCCTCATCTCGGTGGTGCTGCTGGAGGTGAGCGCACAGTGTGTGCGCCGGCTGAGCGGCTGGGCCCAGGACGTCCAGCAGCAGCCCCCGGCGGCGCAGGGCCCGGTGGGCGGCGGCGTGCTCGCGGGGTTGCGGCTCATCGTGACGTCGCCGTTCCTGCTGGCGCTGGGGCTCCAGGTGCTGCTCTACGCGGCGACCTCCACGTTCCTCTACTTCCAGGAGGTGCGGCTCGTGGCCGCGCTTGGCAGCGACGCGGCCAGCCGTACCGCCCTCTTCGGGGACATCGACTTCTACGTGCAACTGGCGACGCTGGGGTTGCAGACGCTCGTCACGGGGCGCGTCATCTCCTGGCTGGGGTTGGGGGCGGGGCTCGCCGTGGCGCCGGTGGTGACGGGCCTGGGCTTCCTGGGGCTGGCCGCCATGCCGGTGCTGACCGTGCTCATCCTGTTCAAGGCGGTGCGCGGCGCCAGCCACTACGCGCTGGAGCGGCCCTCGCGCGAGGTGCTCTTCACCACCGTGGACCGCGAGGCGCGCTACAAGTCGAAGAGCTTCATCGACACGGTGGTGTACCGCGGCAGCGACACGGTGAGCGCCTGGCTCCAGGGGGGCCTCACGAAGCTGGGCCTGGGCATGACGGGCCTGTCGCTTGCGGCGGTGCCCCTGGCCGGGCTGTGGCTGGGCGTGTCGCTGTATCTCGCGCGCCACCAGCGAAGGCAGGCGGAGCCGGTGCCGGCCGCCGCGCCCGAGGCGCCGGTGTCCGAAGAGGTCGCGGCCCGCTAGCGCTCATCCACACGCAGTCAGTCCACACACGCAGGAGGAATCCCGCATGACGCTGTCTCGCAGGAGTGTGATTCAGGGAGCGGCCGCGGTCGGCTCGCTCTGGGCCATGGGGTGCGCCACCACGGGCACGTCCGGCACCGCCGCGTCTTCCACCCAGGGGCAGGGGGAGCAGTCCTCCGCGCCCGCCGCGCCGTTGCGCATCCTCATCCTGGGTGGCACCGCGTTCCTGGGGCCGGCGCTGGTGGAGTTCGCGCGCTCGCGGGGCCACACCATCACGCTCTTCAACCGGGGGAAGACGAAGCCGGGCCTCTTCCCGGACGTGGAGAAGCTGACGGGCGACCGCGACCCGAACAAGGGCGAGGGCCTGAAGGCGCTGGAGGGCCGCAAGTGGGACGCGGTGGTGGACACCTCCGGCTATGTGCCGCGCATCGTGCGCGCCTCCGCGGAGCTGCTGGCGCCGCACGTCCAGCACTACACCTTCGTGTCCTCCATCTCCGTCTACAAGGATTTGTCACGGCAGGGGCTCGACGAGACGGCCACCGTGGCCACGGTGGAGGACGCGGCGACCGAAGACGTGGAGAAGCACTACGGCGCGCTGAAGGCGCTGTGCGAGCAGGCCGCCGAGACCGCCATGCCGGGCCGCGTCTTCAACGTGAGGCCGGGCCTCATCGTCGGGCCGGATGACCCGTCCGACCGCTTCACCTACTGGCCGCTGCGCGTGGCGCGTGGCGGTGAGGTGCTGGCGCCCGGCGACGGCGTGGACCCGTTGCAGTTCATCGACGCGCGGGACCTGGCGGCGTTCATCATCCGCTCCGTGGAGGCCCGCACCACCGGCATCTTCAACGCCACCGGCCCCAGCCAGGACCTGCTGATGCGGGACTTCCTGGCGGCGAACAAGACGGCCCTGGGCAGCGACGCGCGCTTCACGTGGGTGGACACCGACTTCCTCACGAAGCACAAGGTGGAGGCGTGGTCGGACATGCCCGCCTGGATGCCGCGCAACGGGAAAGAGGGCGGTATCGGCAAGGTGAGCATCGCCAAGGCGCTGGCGGCGGGCATCACGTTCCGCCCGGCCGTGGAGACGATTCGCGACACGGTGGCCTGGTTCAAGACGCTGCCTCCCGAGCGTCAGGCGAAGCCGCGCTCCGGCCTGTCCGCCGAGCGCGAGAAGGAAGTGCTGGCCGCGTGGCACCAGGAGCGCGGCACCGCCAACGCGGGCTGAGCGAGCCTTCGAGCGCGGGGACGGGCGGAAGGGGGCAGGTGCAGCGCCACCTCGCACTGCCCGTCCTTGCGTCCGGGGACGCGGGTTTGGCAGGAAGGGTGGGGCAGCGCGGCCTGCTGCCTGGGGGAACGACCATCATGATGCCCGACCTGCTGAAGGACGCCGTATCACCCATCCTCCGTGCGCGCGGTGCGTCCATGCTGCTGGCCGCGCTGCTGGCTGCATGCGGCGGCAAGGACGTGCGGCCGGAGGCGCCGCCCGCGGGTGACTGTGCGCCGCTCCGACTGGAGCGGGATGTGAATCTGGAAGGCTTCCACACCGACCGCTTCGAGTGGCGCGACGCGGACTGCAAGCCCCGCTCGGCGTCGCTGGTGCGCAATGATGCCACGGACCCCAAGGGGTGGACGGGCGGCTACCTGCGCCGCTACACCTACGAGGTCGCGGGCGCGACGCGCGTCTGTGATGGCTCGGACGGCATGGTGCCGGGCTGGGGCATCGTCGCGAGCCACCTGCGCGTCAGCCCGCCGTGGGGCAACTGGACGGAGGGCATCCGGGGCACGTGGCGCACGCTCTTCGAGGGCCGCCACCACGCGCTTCATGAGTTCCGCTGGCCCATGGAGCTTGGTGGTCACGTTGTCGACGTGACGGTGCATTACCTCTTCGCCACCGGGCGGAGCCATCCGCTCTATGCCATCACCCATGATGCGTCCCGCGCGCCACCCGACGTCATCAACGCGGACGTGCGCTCGCCCTACGGTGATATCGTCTTCGATGGAGACGGCAACGCGGACATCTCCGGCGTGGGCTGGGGAGACCGCTACCGCTTCGTGACGCTCGGTGCCGGGCCGCTGACGCGGGCGAGCGGCTGGGACTACCGCGAGCCCAACGTGGTGCCCTACACCCGCATGTGGATTGCGTCGCCCGACGCGGAGATGGGCGTGGTGCAGACGCAGACGTGGGCGCAGAAGCCCGCGGGCGGCTACTGGCAATACCCGTCCTGGGGGCAGGTGGACGAGGACGGCCCCATGCCCGAGGACTGGAACTGGACCTACCAGCTCAACCAGTACGAGCTGCCCGAGCAGGGCCCCACGCGCTCGCACCGGATGGCGTGGGGGAGCAACTTCGGCGCGGTGGGCTTCCGCGAGTACCCGCGCTACAGCGACGACGCCATGCTGTCCGGCTACCCGTACCAGAGCTACTCCGTCTTCATGGTGCTGGGCACGCACACCTCGGACCCGGTGCTGCGGCTGGCGGCGGAAGTGGAGGCCTGGCAGGGCGTGCGGCTGACGGCCACCGAGGGCCGCGTCCTGGACCAGGGCCCCGGTGGGGTGGGGCGGGATGACTCCGTGGCGCGGGATGTGCCCGGCTACAACCCGGTGTATGCCACCTGGGAGGCGGAGGTCGGCGCCAACAACCGCGCCTCGCTGCGCTTCGAGACGAACGGCCGCGTCCTGGCGAATCCCATGCTGGTGCTGCGCGGTTACACCGCGTCCACGCCGCCCACCCGTGTCACCCTGGACGGCCAGGCGCTCTCCGCGGACGTGGACTACTTCGCCTCCGTGGACGACGCCGGCAACGCGCTGTGGCTCACCCTTCACCGGACCGTGACGGGCTCGGCGGCGCTGTTCGTGGAGTGAGCACCTGGGCCGGGTGCCCCGCAAAGCAACGAGGGATGCCCCGATGGACTCGGAGCATCCCTCGGATTTCGACCCATCTATCGGGTTCGCCCTCCCCCTCTGGCGAGCGTGACCCCGGGTCCCCCATCCACAGACGTTGCCGCCCCCGCGGCGCCGTCTTCCTACCCGCCCTTGGTGTGTGTCCGGAGGGCCTTGGACCCCTCCAGCGAAACTGCGTGTGACACCTTCCCCCTACACCGCTTACGGCCCCTTCAGGTGCGCGTGCCCGGTGCCCCCAGCACCGTCACTCGGGGGAGCCGAGGCCCCCCCTTCACCTGTCCTGCTGCGTCCCAGGGCACCGCGGGCCGTGAGAGTGCCCGCAGCCGTGCCTGTGTCTGAGCGCGTCCGAACGTCTGCGGGCGCATGGACGCCACCCGCGTTACGTCCCTCGACTGGATTTGGATGGCTGCCGTTACGGCTGAATTCGCCAGGACCGCCAGCTGTGCCCGCTTCGCCCCCGCGAAGGTGGCCAGCTCCGGAATGACGATGCCCTCCAATGCCCCCCCAGTGGCCTCGAGCCACTCCCCCCGGGAAAAGCGCCTCGGCCGTTGAGCCGTGGCCCTGCTTCCCTTGTCGCCGTGCGACACTGCACCGAGCCTCGTGTTTCCCCCAGATGCCCCCCGGCCCGGTCCATACGCGACGTGCGACATGCGTCTTCCCCCCGTTCGGTCCGCCGAAGTGACTGGCGACAAGGGCATACTGGCTCAGACCCAGGATGGAGTTTTCCGCCTCCGCGCCAATTGCTTGCGTGAGCGCGCCAGCGTGTCTGGCGTGTTTCAGTGGGTGTTGGCGGGGGGGATTTTCCGCGTCTTCTCAGAGACCTGGAAGGTGGCGGGTGGGACGAGGGGCGAGCAGGCGCCACGGGTAGGGCGAGGCGGGACTCGGAGATGTCAGCCTGACACGATAGGGGAGTGGCTCACACTGCGTCTCC